>JAYTFQ010000954.1:0-5922 GCA_043734225.1 Anaerolineales bacterium
CCAGGCGTTTGTTGCTCCGGCCTGCCCGGGCAAGGTGGCAAAAAGGCTCTTGCCGCCTAAAATTTTTCAATTGTGAAGTCACCTGTCCGCCCTTAAACCTTCTGGGGGGAAGGGGGAAAAACGCAGTTGATTTGCTGGCGTGACTACTGCATCATGTTCAAAGCATTAGGTCGCAAACTCGCACACCCCCATACTCACACACTCCCACACCCGCTCTACCTCGGCCTCGGCCGATATATCAACTCCGGCCGCACCACCACCCCCACCATCGTCGCCGGGGCCTGGCCGGGCTCGAAGGCAAAGGCCTGCACGTAGTAGCTGGTCAGCAAACCATGCACCGCCGGCTCGACCTCGAAGTCGCTCTGATCGGTGATGATGGCGGAATAGTAGTGCGTCTCGATGCGGGCCTCGAAATCGGCCGGCACCGGCAGCACGCCGCGGTCGCGCACATACCACAGGGTCGCGATCTGGGTGGATGGCTCTTTGCCGGCCAGCAGGGCGTAGTATGGATGCATCATCACCAGCACCGGCCCCGGCTCGGCGGCGATGCGCGCCACCAGGTCATCGCCGGCCTGGCGCATGGCGCGCGTGGGCATGTAGCGCAGCGGGTTGTACATGCCCAGCCCAAACTGCAGCAGCAGCGCGCCGGCCAGCAGCCACGGCGCCCAGCGCGCCACGGCGCTGGCGGGTGTGGCCCATGGCTGCGGCTGCCCGCGCAGCGCCTTCACCAGCAGCGCCGGCGCCAGGCACAGCAGGGCGTAGGCCGGCATGCGGTTGTTCAGGTTGCCGCCCACGCGCACTCGCCCCAGCCCGCTGATGGCCACCGCCATCAGCAGGCACCACAGCCACGGCTGCGCCCGCCACACGTTCCAGCCCTCACGCCGCAGCTCAAACAGCGCCGTCAGCAGCGCCAGCAGGCTCAGCACTAGCATCACGCCGAACACGTCGAACAGCACGTAGTTTACGCCGCGCCCCAGCTCGATCGGGTCGGCCGAGCCAATGGTAAAAACGTGATAGAAGAACCAGCCCTGGGTGGCGGCATTGAGCGCGAAGATTGGGATGAGCGACAGCGACAGCAGCGGCACGATAAACCACCACGCCCGCCGGCCGAGCGCCAGCAGCAGATACACGCCCAGCCCGGCGCCCACCATCAGCCCGGTTTGCTTGGTGAGGAACGACAGCGCCAGCAGCGCCCCGGCCAGCGCCAGCAGCCCGCGCGAGCGGCCGGCATAAATGCCCACCGCCAACCCGCTCAGCAGCAGCGCCACGAACAGCGCGTCCACCCGGATCACGTCGTACCAGAAGCCGTTGATGCGATAGCCGCCCAGGAACAGCCCGGCGCACACCAGGGCCAGCCAGCGCTGGCCGCTCTCGCGCCGCGCCACCCAATAAATCACGGCCGTGGTCAGCAGCGTGCCAGCCAGCGAAATGGCCCGCAGCGGCGGCAGGCTGGGCCCCGCCACCTTCACCGCCAGCGCGCCCAGCCAGAAGAACAGCGGCATGTACACGTGCGGGTTGAACACCGCATTCGGCGCGATGTACACCGGCTGTCCCTGGGCCACGCGCAGCGACTGCATCAGGATGCTGTCCTCGTCGAAGTCCAGGTCGTAGCGATAGGTGAGGCGCGGCGCGATGGTGACGACGAACATCAGCGCGAACACGCCGGCCGCCAGCAGCGGCAGCCACTGTGGCAGCCGGGCCGCCAGCTTTTTCATGAGTTACCTCGCTCCAGCAGCAGCAATTGATCGGCACCGCCCGGCCGGAATGGGCTATCGAACGGCCAGACCTCGGCCACGTGGTAGCCCGGCACCAGGCTGAAGGTGACCATGTACTGCGGGTCGATGATCGCCTGCCACGGGTCGGTGATCAGCGGGCGATGCTGGGCCTGCAAGAAGGCGTAGGCCTCGTCCGAGAGATGCCAGCCGCTCCACTCATAGCCGGCGTCCAGCTTTTCCAGCGGCACGCCGCGCGCCACCAGCGCCTGGCTCCTGGCCCAGCGCACCTCATGCCAGGCCCACGAGTCCCACATCAGCCCGACGGTGAGCACCCCCACCAGCAGCAGGCTGCCGGCGGCCAGCAGCGGCGAGGGCCGCAGCCGGCGCGTGGCGCTGAGGAGCAGGATGATGCCGCCGGGCAGCAGCGGCAGAAAATAACGGGCGTAAACGATGGGAAAGACCAGCACTGCTGCCAGCAGCAGCAGCGACAGCACAGCCACCAGCGCCCGCGCCGCGCCCAGCGCCTGCCAGGCCGCGCCCAGCCGCGCCCGCGGCCCACCGGGCGCCAGGCGCGGGCCGGCCAGCAACCGGCCAGCGGCGAGCAGTGGGCCGGCGGCCAGCAGCGCCGCCAGCAGCGCCCCGAGCACGCTCATGCCGATCCAAAATGGCGTGGGCAGGAACGCTGGGCGCACATCGCGCGGGAAAGCAAAGTAGGCCAGCGACGGCCCGAGCCCGGCGCGCGTCAGCGACTCCTGATAGTACGGCCACCACTCGCCGCGCAGCCCGAAGTAAACCACGCTGCCCAGGCTGGCCAGGACCAGCGCCGCCACCAGCGCCAGCCGCCAACGGCGGCCGCCCAACAGCGCGCCCGCGGCCGGCCGCCAGCCCGGCAAAAAGGCCAGCCACAACGGCAGCATGTACAGCGCCACGGTGACCGCCATCAGCACCACGCGCCGCGCCGCCGCCGGCACAAACTGGACGCTGAGCACGAAACCCAGCGTGCCCTGGCTGGTGATGGCGCTATCGGCCCAACTGGTTTGCCCGGCCAGCGCCTGCCAGCCGTAGAAGCCGGCCACCGCCAGCACCGGCAGCGCCAGGCTGGCCGCCAGCCAGCGCGGCCAGCCTGGCCGCGGCCGGTCGGCCGGCAGACTATCGCCGACCAGCAATCTGTCCGCTGCCAGCACCAGCACGGTCGCAGCCGGCAGCGCCAGGCCGATCTGCCGGGTGAGGAAGGCCAGCGCGCCGAAGAAAGAGCCGGCCACCATCCAGCTCAGCCGCGCCGGCTGGTCGCCGTCCGGCCGCAGCCCGCGCAGGCTGCACCAGGCGCCCAGCAGCAGCCAGCACAGGAACGGCACCTCGGTATTAAAGCTCTGGCTGTAATAGATGAACAGCGGCGTCACCATCAGCGTCAGCGTGCCCAGCACGCGCCGCCCGGGGGTAAAGCCCAGTTGGCCCAGAATGCCATAGAAGGCGGCCAGCGCGCCGGCGGCCAGCGGCAAGGTGGACAGGCGCAGGGCCACGAATGACAAGCCAAGCGTCCGCGCGAACAGCGCCCCCCACAGCACGTGAACGAACGCCGTGGCCTGCACCAGCGGCGACCGATAGAACTCGCCATTGGCCAGCATGTGCTGCACGCTGCGGGCGTATTCCCAATCATCGCCGATGGGCAGTTCGTGCAGCGGGTTGGCCAGCGCCGCCAGCAGCGCGAACAGCAGCAGGCACAGCGCCAGCGGCCAGGCCGAGCGTGTGGGCGTGCGCGGCGTGTTCATGGGAGGGGGTTGACCTCGAAACCCTGCGATTGCAGCGACCCGGCGCCGGTGGCATCCAGCTCAAACTCTAGCGCCTGCCGCACTGGGTTATCAAACTCCACCGCCAGGTTGTGAAAGCGCCCATCGGCCGGCACGCTGCCGGCCGCCACTGGCGCCGGAAAACCAGGCACGGCCTGGCGCGGCGAGCGGATGGTGACGGTGGCCAGCGCGGTGCCCGGGTCCAGCGGGTCGCCGGCCTTCAGGCTGAGCGTCCAGCGATAGCGGCCGGCCGGCCACAGTTCCGGCCCGGTTTGCGCCAGCACGCCCGGCGTCTGCTCGTCGCCGGCGGTGCTGATCACCTGGCCACCCGCGCCGGCCGCCGGCACGCGCGTGCCGATCAGGTTCGCCAAATCTTTAATTGGATATTGGCGCGCCACCGGCCGCAGCGACCAGGCCCCCGCGCCGGCCGCCAGCACCAGCGCCGCGCCGGCCGCGCGCCAGCCGGCTGCCCAACGCGGCAATTCAGACGGGCCAGCCGGCGGCTGAAAGCGCCTGCCCACCAGTACACCCACCACCCCCAGCAGCGCCAGCCACAGGCCCGGCACAACCAGTGAGTGAAACGGATCCGGCGGCAGCGCGATGGCGCTCAGGGTCAGCTCGGCCTGGCCGGTGGTGAAAATCCACAGCCCGGCCGGCTGCTCCCATTGATTATAGATATTGTTGAAAACGGGAAACGCGAAGTGGCGCAATTGGCCATCCGGCCCAAAGTCGCGGCCGTAGAGCATGGTGTCCACCAGCGGGGTGTTGTCGCCGGCCTGGAACAGCACGCGCGCCACGGGCGCGTCTGCCGCCGCGCCGCGCGCGCCCAGGTCGAACTGCAGCGAGTACCAGCCAAACGGTAAATCCACAATGGCCGGCTGCTGCAAGGCCGAGCCAGCCTGCCCGGCCGGCACGCGCCACAGCGCCGGCTGACCGGGCGCGCTGTCGAAGGGCAGCGCCAGCTCGCCCTCCGAACCGGGCGCCAGGAAGGTGGGCTTGCCCAGTGCGGGCAGAAAGCGCACCAGGTGCGGCAGGCGCTCACCGAACAAATCATTGGTCTGGGCCAGCAGCGGCTCTTGAAAGACCTGCACCGCCGTCCACAGACCAAAGGCCAGCGTGACGGTGGTGATGAGCGCCAGCCACGGGCCGCGCTGGTGCACCCAGGCGTAGGCCAGCGCCGCGCCCAGCGGCGGCAGCACGTACAACAGGTAGCGGGCTGCCGGCTCGATGCCGATCCAAAAGCCGCCCACCAGCGCCGTGCTGCCCAGCGCCGCCGCGAAGGGCAGCCCCACCACCAGCGCCGCCCACTGCCGCCGCCACAGCCACTGCCCCAGGCCGATGAAGGCCGCGAAGTACACCGGCCCGGCCACCAGCAAACCGCGCTGATGATCGAGCAGCCAGCCCAGCGTGCCGCGCGTGAACTGCACCAGCATCCCCCACGACACCGGCCCGGTACTGACGTCGACCGTGTAGCTGGCCGTGGCGGCCCCATGGCCGTACAGGGCGCTGTTGAACAGGCTGAGGCCAAGCAGGCTCACGCCGAACAGCGCCAGACTTGGCCAGGCCGCGAAAACACGGCGCAGCAAGGCAACCAGGTTCCCGGGCGCAACCATCGATAACTTTGCAGGGGCGTTCAAATGAACGCCCGTCAATGATGGACCGTCGTCAACCCATGCCAACCGCAGCACTCCCAGGGCCGCCAATGTCAGCGCCGCCGGAATGAAGCGGGCCGAGAGCCAGGGCAGCGCGGCCAGGGCGAGGCCGAGGACGAGCTGAGGGCCGAGGCGACCTATGCCTCCCGGTCCTCCTTTTCGACCAATAGAACTTTTTCCGTCTTTTGCATGGGGTAGCCCCGTGCTTGGCACGGGGCTACCCCATGCAAAAGTCGGCATTTCTCCCGCTTCCATTTGCGGGGGAAGCGGGGTTAGGTCTACCAACACCCTCGCCGCCACCGTCACGCACAGCGCGCCGGCCAACTCCGGGTAGAGCAGATACACATACCACACCAGCGGCGGGGCCAGCGCCACCACCAGCGCGCCCAGCGTCGAGGCGCGCCAATCCTGGGTCACTTGCAGGCACAGCAGATAAACCTGGCCCGCCAGCAGCGCGCCCAACAGCGCCATGAAATAGGCCACGCCGCGCGCGCCGGCCAGCCAATAGGCTGGGGCAATGAGCAGGGACAGGCCATAGGTATGCACCAGGAACTGCGCCCCGTCGGCGCGTTCCTTCACCTGCGGGGTGAGGTTGGCGCTGGGATACCAATCCAGATAGACGCTGGGGACGTAATTGTTGCGCAGATCAAAGTCGCCGTCGCGCACCAGGCTGTCGGCGGCCACCAGATAGTGCGGCTCGTCGCCGGTGCGCGTCCACACCTGGCCCGTCCACGGCAGCAGCGCCAGGTAGACGGCCAGAACGAGCAG
>JAYTFQ010000955.1:0-3925 GCA_043734225.1 Anaerolineales bacterium
CGACCCGCGCAGTTGGATGCTGCGCTTCCACACGCAGACCGGCGGCTCCACGCTCACCGCTCAGCAGCCGGAAAACAATGTCGTGCGCGTGGCGCTGCAGGCGCTGGCCGCCGTGCTGGGCGGCACCCAATCGTTGCACACCAACAGCATGGACGAGGCCCTGGCGCTGCCGACCGAGAGCGCCGTGCGGGTGGCCCTGCGCACGCAGCAAATCATCGCCTTTGAGTCGGGCGCGGCCGACACGGTGGACCCGCTGGCTGGCTCGTATGCCATTGAGCGCCTGACCGACGAGATCGAACAGCGCGCCAACGCCTACCTGGACCAGATTGACCAACTGGGCGGCGCGCTGCGCGCCATCGAGTTGGGCTACATTCAAAATGAGATCCAGGACGCCGCCTACCGCTATCAGCAGGCAGTGGAGCGCCGCGAGCAAATCGTGGTCGGGGTGAACGACTTTGTCTCTGACCAGGGCCCGGCCATCGAGCGGCTGCGGATGGACCCCGCCATCGAGGCGCGCGCCCACGAGCGGCTGGCCGCGCTGCGCGCCCGCCGCGACGCGGCCCAGGTGGCGGCGCTGCTGGCGCGCCTCGAGGCAGCCGCCTCCGGGACTGACAATTTGATGCCTGTATTCGTGGATTGCGTGACGGCGAATATCACCGTCGGCGAAAT
Organism: Anaerolineales bacterium; assembly: GCA_043734225.1. Lineage (GTDB taxonomy): Bacteria > Chloroflexota > Anaerolineae > Anaerolineales > UBA6663 > JAYTFQ01. The sequence goes on from JAYTFQ010000955.1 coordinate 670, forward strand.
TTGCGGCCGTCTGCGCCGGCTGTGGGGCGAATACCGGCCAACTGTTTAGGAAACGTCATGATCAAGCGTATCGATCATATTGCCATAGTGGTAGACGACATTGACACCGCGCTCAATTTCTGGCGCGACACGCTCGGCCTGGAGCTGGCCACGGTCGAGGTGGTGCCGGAGCAGCAGTCGGCCGTGGCTTTTCTGCCAACCGGTGAGAGCGAAGTGGAGCTAGTCAAGCCGACCAACACCACTTCAGGCGTGGCCCGCTATCTGGCCAAGCGCGGCCCAGGCATTCATCACATCTGCTTCGAAGTGGATGATATCGACGCTACCCTGGCGGCACTTAAAGCGCGTGGGGTGCGCCTGATCGACGAAACCCCGCATATCGGCACCGGCGGCAAGAAAATCGCCTTTATCCACCCTGAAAGCACGCATGGCGTGCTGATCGAGCTGTATGAACTGACACCCAATGAACCTATCCGCCGCTTCGAAAATCAGGCCCGGCTGGCTGATCGGGTCATGCGCGAGGGCCAGGTCATGGGCGCGGCGGTGTTGGCCTTCCTTAATCGGTTGGTCAACGGCAGCGACGGGCCGGGCACCCCGCCTTCCGCCAACCCGAATTAGGCGAAAATCGGGCGCGCTTATTATGTCAGGTTTGTTTCAAACGAAATCCTAATTTTGCCTCTTGTGTTTTCAAGGGATTCACACTAATATGTAGCTGCTCAAGCGTAGTCATTAAGTACCATACATAGCACTCTGATCTAATTGCAGATACGAAAGGAAAATAACATGCTTACTTTCGAGGAAAACAAGGGCCAAGGCTTGGTGGAATACGCCTTGATCCTGGTTCTGGTCGCCGTCGTGGTCATCGTGATCCTGGCCCTGCTGGGGCCGGCCATCGGCAACGTCTTCAGCAACATCGTCAGCAAGATCTAGTTTTTTACAGTTCCGCGCTTGAGTCAAAACGGCCCCCGAATTCGGGGGCCGTTTGTTTTCTATGTTACATTCTTGTTACAATCTATCCAAGATCTAACATTTCCTGTTGCATCGGTGCCTATTTCCCACTAAGATACTCTTGCTCAAGCATAGGTCGACAGTACTATATTCGTTGCAGCACCTTTTTTATACGAAAGGGAAATCAATATGCTTACTTTTAAAGAGAACAAGGGCCAAGGCCTTGTCGAATATGCCTTGATCCTGGTTTTGGTCGCGGTCGTGGTCATCGTGATCCTGGCCCTGCTGGGGCCGGCGATCGGCAACGTCTTCAGCGGTATCATGAAGGCCATCTAGTTTCTGGTTCCACCGTTCGGCTTGCTTGAGCAAAATGACCGCCCAATTATCGGGCGGTCGTTTTATTTATTGCCTCGGCCGCCGGGTTCTGTTTGGGCGCCTGGCGCCACAGCACCAGGGAGCCAGCCACCAGGATCACGACGAAGGCAAACCACTGGATGGCGTAGCTCAGGTGCGGGCCATCGCTCAAGTCGATGTCCTCGTAGCTGCTGAGCGGCAGCGACGCCGGGCCGCCGCGCGGGGCAGCCTCCACAAAAAATGGCAACAGCGGATACGGTATCTGCGTCTGAATTTGCGGGATGTTGATCCAAAACCAGGAATCCAGCCGCGGCGCAGCCGGGCTGGCCGTTGGATCGGCCGGCAGCAGGAAAAACGTACGGGCTTCCGAGCTGCGCGCGAGGCCAATCACGGTTACCACGCCCGCTGGGCCGTCATAGGCCGCGCGCGCGGTTGGGTCGGCCTGGGTATAAGGAATCCAGCCCCGATCGACCAATACCGCCTGATCGCTGCCTTGCAGCCGCAGCGGGGTCAGCAGATGCACGCCTGGCTGCTGTTCGTGAGCGCGGTTTTTCACTTCAATTTCATTCGCAAAATCAAAGACGCCCGTGGCCAGCACCGGCGTGTATTCGGGCACACCGCCAATGGATGCGCTAAGTGGCAGCGGCGGCTGAGCCATGAGATTGGTTATGCGCGCATTGAGCGCACGCCGCTCAACCAGCCGCTGCAGCTGCCAGACGCCCAGGCCAATCATCACCACGGCCCCCGCCGCCACCAGCACGGCCAGCACGGGGCCCAGCCAGGGCCGTTTGGCAATCATCCGCGCGCGCGGCGCCTCGCCGGGCGCGGCCGAAACGTTGCCTTGCATTTTTCCACCTTCCTATGGCGGCCCGCCAGCCAATGGGCCGGGGCGGCAACACTCGCCACGATTCTACCGTGTTTCACCGGCCGCAAAAGGCATTCTCAGCCAACCATCACTTCCCGCCTCGACTGGCACAAGCGACAATCAGCAGCCCAGATGCGGTATGATGGCGACCTGGATTCCAGCGGAGGTTGAGTGTTTGAAAACAAGCCTTGAGCAGGTGCGGCTGCCCGGCAGGCTGAGCAGCCAGGCGGTGCAGCGCACGGCCAGTTACTACCTGATGATGATTTACCTGGGCTTAAGCACGGCTATCATCGGGCCGACCCTGCCCGCCCTGGCTCAGCAGACTCACTCGCAACTGGGCGACCTGGGTTTGATATTTCTGGCCAGCTCGGCCGGGTTCACCCTGGGCACGGCGCTCACCAGCCGGGTGCTCGATCGCCTGCCCGGCCATGTCATTTTGGGCCTGTCCCAATTGGCCGCGGCCGTGATGCTGGCCTTAGTGCCAACCGCGCCCCGGCTGCCCCTGCTCCTGGCCATCCTGGCGCTCAGCGGCCTTGGGGTCGGCTTCGTCAACGCCACGGCCAACACGCTGCTGGTCTGGGTGCACCGCGATGGGGTTGGTCCGTTCATGAACGGCATGCACTTTTTCTTTGGCCTGGGCGCCTTCGCGGCGCCGTTCATCGTGGCCCAGGTCGTGGGTCTGCCCGGCGGCTATCGCTGGGTGTTCTGGGGGGTAGCCGGCCTTGGGTTGCTGGCCAGCCTGCGCCTGTTCACCCTCGGCGAAAGCCCGCGCGCCGATCACCAGCACAGTCCGGCCACAGAACAAGACAACCGGCGCCTGGAGCTGCCCATCATCATTAGCTCGGCGCTGTTCTTGTTTTTCTATGTGGGCGCCGAGGTGGCTTTCGGCGGCTGGGTGTTTACCTATGCCGTGACGCTGAACCTGGCCGGCGCAGCCGAGGCCGCCTACATCACCTCCGCCTTTTGGGGCGCCTTTACCATCGGCCGCCTGATCTCCATCCCGTTGGCCACGCGCCTGGCGCCGGTCACCACGATCCTGGCCGCCCTGGCGGCATGCCTTGTGCTGCTGGCCGGCGCGATTTGGCTGCCCAG
>JAYTFQ010000956.1:0-1526 GCA_043734225.1 Anaerolineales bacterium
CGATTTCTTCCCTGACTCTCTGCGACGGGTTGAGCACAAACTGCCAGTTATCCCCTACTCGTACCTCAACGCCTCCACCGGCGCCAGCGACGCCGCCCGCATGGCCGGGTAGATGCCGAAGAACAGCCCCACCGCCGCCGAGAACAGCGTGGCCAGCAGCACCGAGTCCAGCCCCACCACCGGCGTGATGGCGTTGCCGCCCAACTGCACCTTGCCAATCGCCATGGCAATGCCCCAGCCCAGCGCAATGCCAATCAGCCCGCCCAGCAGGCTCAGCGCCGCCGACTCCACCAGGAACTGTGTCAGGATATCCGCCCGCCGCGCGCCCACCGCCTTGCGGATGCCGATCTCGCGCGTGCGCTCGGTCACCGAGACGAGCATGATGTTCATCACGCCGATGCCGCCCACCAGCAGCGAGATGCCGGCAATGCCGCCCAGGAACAGGGTCAGCGTGTTGGTGACGCCGGTCAGCGTGCTCAGAATGTCGGCCTGGCTCTGCACGCTGAAGTCTTCCGCCCCGGCCAGCACGTTGTGGCGCTGGCGCAGCACATCGCTGATGGCGGCGCTGGTGGCATTAATCTGGTCGGCGCTGCCCACCTCCACGTTGATAGTGTTGACGCTGCTGCTGGCGCCAAAGCGCCGCACCCCCACCAGCCGCGTTTGGGCAGTCGTGATGGGCACGATGATCTCATCATCCTGGTTGCCAAAACCGCTGCCGCCCTTGGCCACCAGCGTGCCGATCACCTTCACCGGCACGCCGCCGATGCGCACGGTCTGGCCGACCGCGCTGCCGGCGTCGCCGAACAGGTTGACGGCCACGGTGTTGCCCAGCACAGCCACCAACGAGCGCCCGGTCACCTGGCTGGCCACGATGAAATCGCCCTGGTCGATCTGGGCGTTGCGGGCCAGGGCGTAATCCGGCGTGGTCCCTATCAGGCTGGTGTTGGCGTTTACGCCCTGAAACACCACCTGGGCCCGGCCATCCACCTCCGGCGCCACCGCCACCACCCCGTCCACGCCTTGCAGCGCGCTGGCGTCGTCCAGTGTCAGGCTGGCGCCGCTGCCCTGCGCGCCGCGCACGCCGCCCTGCTGGGTGGAGCCCGGCCGAATGAAGAGCAGGTTGGTGCCGTTGCTGGTGATGTTGGCGGTAATGCTGGCCTGCGCGCCGCGCCCGATGCCCAGCATGGCAATCACCGCCGCCACGCCGATGACAATGCCCAGCACCGTCAGCGCCGAGCGCAGCTTGTTGCCGCTCAAGCTTTGCAGCGAAATAATCAGCGTCTGCGAAAAGTTCATAGCGCCGTCCTTAAAGAATTCTGGTACGCGGATTTCGCGGACACTTGCACCTGCGCTGCACACGCTTCGCGAGTGCAGGTGTCACACGGATGGGAAGGAGAAAACGTTTCCCTGATTCTTTGTAACTACCCAGCCAATTGGCGCGGACACGCCGTTGGCGGCTGTAAACAAGGAGATCAAGGATGTTTTGGCCGAATTGGATGCCGTGGTCAGACCCCTGCGGGGGTCTG
>JAYTFQ010000957.1:0-1544 GCA_043734225.1 Anaerolineales bacterium
GTGTTGCCTTCCGGGTCGTCCAGGTAAGTGGTCTTGGTGATGATGTGGTCGGTGGGCGAATTGGGCCAGCGCACCGCAAACAGCCGGCCGATGGCGCGCGCCAGCTCGTGCCGGTCGGGCAACAGGATCGCGAAGTGATAGATGCCGGTGGTGCCGCGATAGCGCTTCGCGCCGGGGACTTCGGTCAGCCGCAGCAGGTCGGCGCCGCCCACGCCCAGCCCGGCGCTGGCTGGCTCGCCGGCCGCGCCGTCCTTGCGCCAGTGCACTTGCAGGCCGATCACCTTCTGATAGAAAGCCAACTCGCTGTCCAGATTAGCCACCGTCAGATGAACGTGGCCGGGCAGCGTGGCCGGGTCGATGCGGAACTCGGTGGCCGCTGGCGCGATGGTTTGATTGGTCATGGTTTACTCCCGTGGGGCGTTCAATTTGAACGCCCCTACCCGACAGGCGATAGGCTGAACGCCCCTAGCCGGCCGACAGGCCCTGCTGCAATTTCTCCAAATATTCGAGCGCCTTCTCCGGCGGCACGCGCGAGCTGCTCATGGCAAAGAAAACCGTGTGCACCTCGAGCGTCTGCAGCCAGCGCAGCTCGGCCAGCACCTGCTCCACCGAGCCGGCCAGCGGCGACATGCGCGCTTCCACCAGCTCATCCGTCATCTTAACATTGGCGCGCACGACGATCATCTGCTTCTTAGGATCGCGCCCGGCCGCGCTGACCATCTGGCGATAGCCGTTGACCATTTTCGTAAACGTATCGCGATCCCGAAAGAAGGGGTTGATGCCATCGGCCTGCTGCGCGCTGCGCTTCAGCGAGTCGGGCGAGTTGGCGGCCACGATGATGGGCGGGCCGCCGGGCTGCACCGGCTTGGGATTGATCTGCGACGGCGGGATCTCGTAAAAGCGGCCGTGGAATTCCACCGGGTCCGGCCCCCAGCAAGCGCGCAAGGCGTCGATGTATTCGCCGAAGCCGGCGCCGCGGCGCTTCATGGGCACGCCGGCGTGCTTGAACTCTTCTTCCATCCAGCCCTGCCCCAGGCCGGCAATGGCGCGCCCGCCGCTGAGCTGATCAATGGTCATGAATTGCCGCGCCAGCACCGCCGGCGGGTGAAAGAGCGCGTCGATGATGCTGGTGCCGAGCTTGATGCGGCTGGTCTTGGCAGCAACAAAGGCCAGCACCACCAGCGGATCATACAGCGAGGCATAGCCTTCCGCGATCAGGCTCATCTGGCCGCCCTGCTTCACCGGGATGAGCGGGCGGAACAGGCGCTCATAGCTCCACAGCGAGCCCAGCCCGATCTGTTCCGCTGCTTCGGCCACCCGAACGACGTTGGCGGTGGTGGCAAATTCCGCCGTGGGTATTTCAATGCCTAATTCCACGTGTACCGTCTCCTCATCTCCAATTGATTACAATACTTAATCATACCGGCCTTGGCCCAGGCGTCAACCAACAAACCGGCCAATTTGTCGTATAGTTGTTAACAATTCAGCCTGTCAGAAAATGCTGGCCGAATTGAATGGCGTTCAGCGGCCCGACGTTCGTCGGG
>JAYTFQ010000958.1:0-6735 GCA_043734225.1 Anaerolineales bacterium
CGCAAGACGGCCACCAGTGAAGCCATGATCTACATCGCCAGTATTCGCATGCTCACCAAACGCTTGGCGGCTCATCGGTAGTTTGAAGACACTCTCTAACGCTTATACGCTGCTGCTGGCCTCTGGCATCCTGGTGGGGGATTCGCTGGGCGACCACTACGGCCGCAAGCGGATCTACATGCTGGGCATTCTCCTGTTCGCCGGGGCGTCGCTGCTGTGCGGCCTGGCGCCGAGTGGCAATAGCCTGATCGCGGCGCGCGCGGCGCAAGGCGTGGGCGGCGCGCTGATGGTGCCGGGCAGCCTGGCGCTGATTTCGGCCAGCTTTGCGCCCGACCGGCGCGGCGGAGCCATTGGCTTATGGTCGACCTTTGCCACGCTGACGACTGTCGCTGGGCCAATCCTGGGCGGCTTCCTGGCGGCGCAAGGCTTGTGGCGCGGCGTGTTTTTCATCAATCTGCCGCTGGCAGCGGCCAGCCTGGCCACGCTGTATTGGGGCGTGCCGGCAAGCCGCGACGACTCCCTGACGGGCCGACTGGATTTTGCCGGCGCGGCGCTGGCCGCAGTGGGGCTGGCCGGCCTCAGCTTTAGCTTGACGGAGGCGACGAACCTGGGCTGGAGCAACCCGCTGATCCTGGCAACCTTTCTGGGCGGACTGGCGGCGCTGGCCATGCTGGTGGTGGAGGAGCGGACGCGCGAACCCATGCTGCCGTTTCAACTCTTCAAGTCGCGCACGTTCACCGGCACCAACCTGATGACCGTGTTCCTGTATGGCGCGCTGTATGCGTACAGCCTGTTCTTTTCCTTGAACTTGATTCAGGCGCGGGGTTACAGCGCCGGCCAGGCCGGACTGGCTTCGCTGCCGTTCGCCTTATTGTTGGCCGCTCTATCACGCCTGGCGGGCGGCTGGGTGGATCGTGTTGGACTACGGCCGCTGCTGACCATTGGACCGGTTCTGGTGGGCGCGGGTTTCATCGTGATGAGCGTGCCAGGCGTCACAGCCGGCCCTGGCAGCTATTAGCTGACCTACTTTCCCGGATTGCTGCTGCTGGGCGCAGGCATAGGGCTAACGGTGGCGCCGCTGACGACGGCGGTGATGGGCTCGGTGTCGTCCAACCATGCCGGGATTGCCTCGGCCATCAACAACGCCGCTTCTCGCGTGGCCGGGGTCCTGGCCCTGGCCACGCGAGGCGGGCTGGCCCTGTTGCTGTTTGGGCAAGCGCTGGCTGCCCGCAGCGCGGCGCTGCCCCTGACAGCCGACGCCCGCTGCGCGCTACAGGCCCAGGCGGCACAGTTGGGCGCGGCCCAAGCTCCGGCCGGCTTGCCCGCCGACCTGCGCGGGACGGTGCAGCAAGCCATCCGGCTGGCATTTGTAGATACTTTCCGCGTGCTGATGTAGATTGCCGCCGGGTAGGCCTGGCTGAGCGCCGTGCTGGCGGCCTGGCTGGTGGAAAAACGGCCATTTTACAAAGAGTTTACACACCCCGACTAGGCGGACTGGCGCAACCCGCGTAGACTGGGACTTGCGCCCTATCCGCCTGCCCATGAACTCTGTCAGCACTCGCCTATTCTCCGCTTTCCTGGCGGTCATCGTCCTGGTCATACTGATGATCAGCTTCACGCTGATCGTCCTGTTGCGCAGCAACCCGCTGGTGCAACGGCAAGACCTGGCCACCCTGGCCAACGCGTCGGCGGCCATCAATCGTCTCGAAGTGGTGGGTCTGGATTTAAAGCCGGCCGTGGCCGAGGCCCGGGTGCAGCAACTGGCGGCCAGCTTCAATGTGCGCGTATTGGTAACCGACAGCGATGGCAAAGTGCTGCTGGACTCGGCGCTGCCGGATGGCGCCGCGCTGCAGCTGCGACAGTTCCGCACTGGCCGGCAAGATACGCTTTTTCCGCAAGTTACCGTGGGCGAGGTGCGTGACAGCCGGCTGCAGCAGTGGCTGTATGTGGCGCGGCCATTCGGCGTTAACCGCATGCTGGTGACCGCGGCCACGCCGCGACAAGGCGCCGCGGCTGTGTTCTTTGGCGAGAACTTGCTGCTGCCCATGACCGAGTCGGCCGGGGTGGCCATCCTGGTGGCCATGGTCCTAGCCATTTTGATCTCGCGTTCGATCGCCCAGCCGCTGCAAAAAATGGCCAACGTGGCGCAGGGCATCGCCCGCGGCGACTACGCGCAGTCCGCGCCGGAAAGCGGTCCGGACGAGGTGAGGGCGCTAGGCCAGGCACTGAACACGATGAAACAACAGGTGCAGGCCTCGCAGCAGGGCCAACGCGATTTTTTGGCGAATGTCTCGCACGAACTTAAAACGCCGCTGACCTCCATCCAGGGTTTCGCCCAGGCTATGCTCGACGGCGCGGCGACTACCCCGGAGGCCATCCAGCGCTCGGCCACGATTATCTATACCGAAGCCGACCGAATGCGGCGGCTGGTGGAGGGTTTGCTGGACCTGGCGCGGATGGATGCTGGGCTGCGGACGCTCAGCCGGAGCGCAGTGGACCTGCGGCCGCTGCTGCTGGCCGTGACCGACAAGTTGGGACCGCGCGCGCAGGAGAAGGGCGTGGCGCTGCTGGCCGAGCTGCCGCCCACCCTGCCCCCAATGGCCGGCGACGCCGACCGGCTGGCGCAGGTGTTTACGAACCTGGTGGACAACGCGCTCAAGCACACGCCAGCGGGCGGGAAGGTGACCGTGTCCGCCGCGGCCACACCGGGCTGGGTGGAGGTGGGCGTGAGTGACAGCGGGCCGGGTATCCCCGCCGAAGATTTGAGCCGGATTTTTGAACGCTTCTACCAGGTGGACAAGTCGCGCGCACGCCGCGCGGGGGTTGGCCTGGGTTTGACAATTTCTAAGGAGATTGTGGAAGCCCACGGCGGCAGCCTGCGGGCCGAAAGCGTGGTGGGAGTGGGCTCGCGCTTCGTGGCGCGGCTGCCGCTGGTGAGGCCGGAGGATACGACGGTGGCGAAAAAGCGGTGAGTGAGTATGGGGGTATGGGAGTTTGGGAGTAAAAACTCACACACTCCCAAACCCCCATACACCCATACATTTCTTAAGAAGCGGTCTGCTTTTCGGCCGGCTTCGGCGCCTTGAGCGCTTCAAGCTGGGCTTCGAGCTGCACGCGCTTGGTTTCAGCCGCGTGGCGGGCATCGTCCACCAGATGATCGAATTGGTCGCGTGTCTGCGACTGCAACTCATTGCCGGACATGGGTGCCAGCAGCAGGGCGACGACGGCCCCAACGATGGCGCCACTCATTAAACCCGCCAGAAAACCACTAATTTTGCCCATCATAGACCTCCAACCCAATCGATAGTAAACAGCACGTATTATACGATACGCGCCCGCGAGCGTAAAGTTTCGCGGGGTATATAATGCCAAAACCCATACCCAAGGAGTCCTCCATGCATGTTGCTCGTCTGAAACGCCTGCAAGCCGCGTTGGGCCAGGCCAACCTGGATGGCGTGGTCGCGATTGCCGGCCCGAATCTATACTATCTGACCGGTCTGTCGTTCCATTTGAGTGAGCGGCCGACCGTGGGCTTTTTCCCGGCGCACGGCGACCCGGTGCTGGTAGCGGGCACCCTGGAAGAATCCAAGGTGACCAACGGCCAGCCGTATCCCTTGAGAGCATTTTACTACGGCGATGCCGACGGCCCGGTGGCGGCCTTTCGCGAGGCGGCCCAGGCGCTGCGTTTGAGCAAGGCGCGGCTGGGGGTGGAGAGCCGGCGCATGCGGGTGATGGAACTGCGGCTGGTGGAGGATGCCTTTTTGAACCCGCGCATCGATTCGGCCGAGGCAATCTTCGCCGCGCTGCGCATGAGCAAGGACGCCGCGGAGCTGGAGCTGATGCGAGCGGCTGTGCGCATCGCCGAGCAGGCGGTGCTGGCCACGCTGCCCACCATTCGCGTGGGCCAAACCGAACGCCAGATTGGCACCGAGCTGGTGATGCAAACCCTGCGAGCCGGCTCAGACCCCGACCTGCCCTTTTCGCCGATCGTAGCCTCCGGCCCGAACGGCGCTCTGCCCCACGCCACGCTCAGCGACCGGGTGATCCAGAACGGCGATCTGATCACCCTGGATTGGGGAGCCAGCAAGGACGGCTACATGGCCGATCTGACGCGCACCTACGCGGTGGGAGAGGTGAGCGACGAGCTCAAGAAAATCTACAACCTGGTGCTGGCCGCCAACACAGCCGCGCGGACGATCGCTCGGCCGGGTGTGGCCGCGGCCGAGGTGGATGCCGCCGCGCGCCAGGCCATCAGCGCCGGCGGCTATGGCCAATACTTTATGCACCGGGTGGGCCACGGCCTCGGCCTGGAGGGCCATGAGGACCCGTCTATGCATGGGCGCAACGAACTGAGCCTGGAAGCCGGGATGACATTCACCATTGAGCCGGGGATCTACGTGCCGGGCGTGGGGGGCGCGCGCATTGAAGATGACGTGGTGGTGACAGCGGACGGTTTGGAAAGCTTGAGCACGCTGCCCCGCGAATTACAAACGATTGGTGGTTAGTGCCCGAAAATTCCGCCGCGTGCGTAACGCACGCATAACGCACGCGTACCGAGGCTGCCCGCCGTTGAGCGATGCGGCCAACACCATCCAGCAACACACTTACGGGGATCCGCCGTATTCCACCAGGCAAGACCGAGGCGCCGGGCTCGAGACCCGTCGCCGCATGTTATGATCTCGGCCAAGTGGCATCCATGAGTCGCGACAATCGATTGTTGGCGTTCTCTCTGGCCTTCTGGGGCCTGGGAGAAGGCTTGTTTATCTATATTCAACCCCTGTATCTGCGCCAACTAGGCGCGGACCCGGTGGCCATCGGCTCGATCCTGGCCCTGGCGGCAGCGGCCGTGGGGTTGGGGCACATCCCCGCCGGCTACCTGGCCGACCGCTTTGGGCGCAAGCCGGTGCTGCTGGCCGGCTCGGCGGTGGGCCTGGCCGCGGTGCTGGTCATGTTCCTGGCCCAGGATCTGTGGCTGTTCTCGGTCGGCCTGGTGGCCTATACTTTTACCGGGTTCGTCATCGCGCCGGTCTACGCCTATGCCACCGCGGCGCGTGGAAAGCAGAGCGTCCAGCGCGCCGTCACGCTGGTATCGTCCGGATTCTTTGCCGGCAACATCATCTCGCCCGCGCTAGGCGGCCTGATCGCCCAATTAACCTCGCTGCGCATGGTATATGGGGTGGCCTTGCTGGCGTTCGTGGCCTCGATCCTGGCCATGGCGCTGATCACGCCGCAGCCGCGAGCCGAGCCCGAGAGCGGGCAGGCGCGCTACGCGGCGCTGTTTCGCAACCGGCGCTTCCTGGGCTTCCTGGTGCTGATCCTGGCGGCAGCGACGGCCATGCAGGTGGGCCTGCCGCTGATGCCCAACTTCGTGGTCGAAGTGCGCGGCTACGACGTGGGGTTGGTGGGGCTGCTGGGCTCGGTCAATTCATTGGGCGTGGTGACGCTGCAACTGGCGCTGGGGCAGCGGCTGCCGCGCCGGGCGTTTATGCTGGCGCAGGTGTGCATGGCCGTTTCGATGGCGCTGCTGCTGGCCACTAGCAGCCAGGGTTGGCTGGTCGCCGTCTACTTTCTGCGCGCCGGCTGGTATCTTTCGCACAGTATGGCCGCCGCGCAGGTGGGCCGGGTGGTGACAGCGGCCGAGTCTGGCCTGGCGTTCGGCATGGTCGAGACGGTCTCGTCGTTGGCCACCATCATCGGACCGCTGACGGCTGGCGTATTGTATGCGCGCAACCCGGCCGCGCCGTTCGCGGTCAGCCTGGCGCTGATCCTGGTGAGCTTGCCGCTGTTCTGGCGTTTTGCGCCCAGGCGCGATGCGCATACCCTCGAGCCGGCGGCGACGGTCCCACTGTTGCGCGAGTAGGCTTTCGCTAAAACCAGGTTGCCAGAGGCCCGGGAGTGTGCGAAAATCCCCGCCTTAACCCGGCAGGACTGAGCCCGCCAGCGCAGGGGAACAAAGGAGAAGGCAGATGATCAATCAGAGAGTATTTGTGCCGCTGGCGCTGCTGGTGGCGGCGGCGCTGGCCTGTTCGCCAAGCCTGCCGGGGGCGACATCGCTGTACAAGGATAATTTTTCGGACTCGGGCAGCGGCTGGTGCGTGGACAACAGCAATTCGAGCGACCTGAACTATGCCGGCGGCGAATATGTGTTCAAGGTGACCGACCCCACCTGGTTCGTGTGGTGCAATCCGGGCCAGAACTTTACGGATATTCACGTCGAAGTGACCGCTGAGAATGTCAGCGGCAAAAGCGACACCGTGTTCGGGTTGATCTGCAACGACCAAAAGGCCGCCACGCAGGCCAACGAAAACTTTTACTACCTGGGCATTCGGTCCGACGGTCATTACACCATCCGCCTGTCGAAGGGCGGCAATGACAAAATCCTGGCCGACGACACCTCGGCCGACATCCCGACCAACGCGATCAGCTATACCGTGGGCGCCGACTGCGCCGGCGGCAACCTGGCGCTGTACGTCAACGGCACGCAAATTGCCACCGCCCACGACAGCACTTACCTCAGCGGGGATGTGGGCCTGTTCGCGTGGACGGGCAAGGCCACGCCGGCGGAAATTCATTACGATGATATCGCGGTCACCAAGCTGGCAGCCGCGGCGACAGCCAAGCCTTAGCTGAGACGTATCTGCCTAGCCGGGCGGCGCGGACATTGCAGCGTGACCGGGGAAATCAAGGATGGGTTGGCCGAATTGGATGATGCAGAGCGGCCAGACGAACGCCTGG
>JAYTFQ010000959.1:0-14845 GCA_043734225.1 Anaerolineales bacterium
GCCTCGTCGCGCCCCCACCATAGCTCGGCCACGCCCTGCAGCTCTGGCCCGTAATCAAGGCCCAGGGTCGCAAAGGCACCATAGAGGTCAGGCCCAACAATACGGTTGGGCAAAGTCTGGCGTAGGCGGCCCGGCGCAGGCGGTTGCGCTGGTTCGTCGGCCCGCGCTTCGCCCGCTGGCGCCGCGCCGGCGATCGTTCCGGCGGCGTGTGGCTGCCAACGGCTGCCGGCGCGGCTGAACAGTCGGAACGCGGCCGAGCCGTTCGGCTGGCGTTCCAAAACGAACTGGCCCTCGGTCCAGGGGGCAGCCTCGGACAGGGTGAGCGCTTTGGAGAAAGTCAGATCGGTCAGGCGCACATCACCCTGCCCCGCCGCGGCCGTGAGCGCCAATTCAACCACGGCTGACGCCGGCAAGACTGGACGGTCAAAGAGGCGATGCTGAAAGAGGTGAGGGAAGAAGCGGCCATCGTACAGGTTCTGCCAGAGGACCTTGCGCGGCTCGCCGGCCACCTCAAGCCGGTCGCCCAGCAGCGCGCCGGCGGCCGAGCCACCCCGGGCGCCGTGAGCGTGCGCGCTGCCGCCGAGTAGGCTCCCGGCCTCGATCGCCAGCCAATAGCGTTCACGCTGCCAGGGATAGGCCGGCACCGGCACCACCGCGCCGGCCGGGTAGAGCTTATTCCAATTGACCGGGTAACCGAGCGCGTACAGCAGTCCGACGCTTTCCAACAGGGTGCTGTAATCACCCGCGTTGCGGCGCAGCGACGGCACGACCTGACCCTCCAGTTGGTGAAATTGCAATCCTTCTTCAATCGCCGAGCGCAACACGGGGCCAGGGCCAATCTCCAGGAACAGGTCGTGGCCGCTCTCGGCTAACTTGCGCACCGCTTCGGCAAACAAGACTGGCTGGTTCAAATGGCGCACCCAGTAGTCGGGGCTGAATTGGCCGCCATCGTCCCGGTCGCTGGTCACCGTGGAGTAGATGGGCAGCTTGGCTGGGTGGCGGTCAAACTCGCCGATGGCCTGGCGCAGGCCGGCGCTCAGCGCGGCCATGCCGGGGCTATGCGAGGCCACATCCGCGACCCCCCAGCCACAAAACACGTCGCGCGCCTGAAGTTGGTCGAAAAGCGCTTCCATCGCGGCGGGCTCACCGGCCAGGATGGTCGAGCGAGGGCTGTTGCTGGCGGCGATGGTGAGGCGCTCGCCGAAGGGGGCAATGGCCGCCTGGGCCTGTTGGCGCGATAACTCCACCACCCCCATGGTCCCCTGGCCGCTGACGGTGCGCAAGAGCTGGGTGCGCCGGCAGATGATCCGCGCGGCATCCTCCAGCGAGAGCACGCCCGCCACGTGCGCCGCCGCGACTTCACCCATACTATGTCCCACAACCGCGTCGGGCTCGACACCCCAAGAACGCCACAGGGCGGTCAGGGCCACCTGCAGCGCGAACAAGACCGGCTGCAGGAGGTCGATAGTCTCCAGCCAACCGCCATCGTCCGACTGTAATAGCGCCTCAATCGACCAGTCGATATGCGGTTGCATGGCGGACTGGCACGCGGCGAGAGTCTCGCGGAAGACGGGCGCCTGACGCAACAGCTCGCGGCCCATGCCCAGCCACTGCGCGCCGTGAGGCGAAAAGACAAACACCAGTTTGTGCCGCCGCGTGCCGTAGTGGCGGCCAACCACGACACCAACCGGGTCGGGCTGTTCCAAATAGGCCTGCAGCCGTTCGGCCAACTGCGCATGGTTTGCACCAACCGCCGCCAACCGAAACGCGTAGTGGCTGCGCCGGACGGCGGCTGTGTAGGCCAGGTCCGCCAGGGCCTGTACCTGACCCGATGGCGAGCGCAGATGATCGCGCCAGGCGGCTGCCAGTTCACGCAATGCCGCGTCGCTGTGAGCCGACAGGGCCAGGAGCAGCGGCCGCGCGAAGGCTTGGGGCTGAACCGAGGCGGCGACCATGGGAGAGGCGAGTAATCCATCAGCGGCTGGGGTTCGCGCCGGCGGATCGGACAAAATCAGGTGGGCGTTGGTGCCCGACCAGCCAAAAGCGCTAATGCCAGCGAAACGCGGCGAGTCGCCGCGCGGCCATTGCATGGGTTGAGTGGGAATGGCGAAGCGCGTGTTGTTCAGGTTGACATGCGGGTTCATCTCGTGGAAATGCAAATTGGGCGGGACCGTGTCGTGCTGCAAGGCCAGAATGGCCTTGATGACCCCGGCGACGCCAGCAGCCGCGCCCGTGTGGCCAATGTTGCTTTTCACCGCGCCCAGGTAGACTGGACCAGCGGCCGTGGTTGGCTCGGCGTCCGCGTGGTCTCCGGCTCGCTTGAGGCCAAACACTGCGCGCAAGGCATCGGTCTCAATCGGATCGCCCAAGGATGTACCCGTGCCATGCAGCTCAACCAACGAGAGCGCGGCCGGCTCAAGACGCGCATTCTCCAGTGCCTTACGAATGACCGCTTCCTGGGCGCGGCCATTGGGCGCCGACAGCACATTGGTGCGGCCGTCCTGGTTCACGGCCGAACCGCGGATGAGGGCCAAAATGGGATCGCCAGCCGCCTGGGCGTCGGACAAACGCTTGAGGACGAGCAAGGCACAGCCTTCGCCGCTGCCAAAACCGTCAGCGCCGGCATCCAGGGTCTTGCAGCGGCCATCAGAGGCTAACAGGCCCATTCGGCTGAAGGGCATCAGCGCCAGGGGCGAAAGGATCAGGCTCACACCGCCAGCCAGAGCCATATCGAATTCCCGATTGCGCAGCCCCTGGCAGGCCAGGTGAATGGCCACCAGCGATGACGAACAGGCGGTGTCCAGGGTGATGCTCGGGCCCTGCAAGCCCAGTGTGTAGGAGAGCCGCCCGCTGGCGACGCTGTGCGACGTGCCGGTTCCCGAATAGGCATCCAGGCTGGCCAGGTCTTGAAATTGGAGCCAGCCATACTCGCTGTTGAGCATGCCGATATAAACGCCGGTCGCGCTGCCGGCCAGGGCGGCTACCGGCTGCCCGGCCGCCTCCAGCGCCTCCACGGCCACTTCTAATAACAGCCGCTGCTGCGGGTCCATCTGGGCTGCTTCGCGCGGGGCAATGGCAAAGAACCTGGCATCAAACGCGGCGACATTGTCGAGAAACCCGCCCCAACGGGTGGCGATCTTCCCGGGCCGGTCCGGCTGAGGATCGTAATAGGCGCGCGCGTCCCAGCGCCCCGCCGGCACTTCGGTAATACCATCCCGCCCGTCGCGCAGCAGCTCCCAGAACGCCTCAGGCGAGTTCGCCCCGTTGGGGTAGCGACAGCCCATGCCGACAATCGCGATCGGCTCGGTTTGGGCCTGCTGCATCTCTTCCAATTTGTGCTGCAGCTTTTCAATGGTCAGGTAAACCTGCTTAAGCTGCGCGGTTCGATCAGTCTGTGACATTACAAACTCTTATTGATGCGCGCCAACTGGTCGCCGAGCATATTCAATAGCTCATCCTCGGACAGGTCGGCCAATGCATCCGGCGCGTCATCCGCGGCGGCAGCGGGCGCCGCGTCAGCCAGGCTTACACCCAGCTCCCCGGCGATGTAGTGGGTCAGCTCGGCCACGGTGGGATAGTTCCACACCAGCGACACCGGCAGGACCAGCGCGAGCTGCTTCTCCAAGTTGTTCTTGACCTCCAGCGTCATCAGCGAGTCGAAACCGAGCGAGCCAAACAGCGTATCGGGTCCGATCTGGGCCGGCGACATGCGCAGCACCTGAGCGATCTGCCGGGTGATAAACGCCTGCAGAAAATCTCGCCGCTCCTCGGGCCGTTTCAGGCCAGCCAGTTGGGCGGCCACCGCGGCCGCGCCAGCATCTTTCTCGCCGGCGTTGGCATGATCGCGTGCCAGGTCAGCCAGGAAGGGCGTCGCGGCCGAGGCCGGGAAACTCTGGAACCAGCGGCTCCAATCGACGGCCATGACAATCGCCTGCGGCTGCGTCCCGGTCAGCAGCCGCTCCAGCAGCTCCAAACCCCATTCCGGCTCGATGGGCGACAGACCGCCGGCAATGACCCGCTCGGTGCTCGGTTTGCCGGCCGCGGCGCCAATGCCCGCCCACGGGCCCCAGTTAATACTCAGGCCAGCCAGACCCAGACCGCGCCGGTAGTGGGCCAGGCCGTCGAGAAAGGCGCTGGCAGCCGCGTGATTGGCCTGGCCCGGCGAGCCGAAGACCGAGGCGATCGATGAGAAAAGCACAAAAAAGTCTAGCGGGCGGGCGCGGGTCAGTTCATGCAAGTGCCAGCCGCCATAAACCTTTGCCCGCATCACGCTCTGAAAACCCTCAGCATCCAGGTTGACGACTAGGTTATCGGCCAGGATGCCAGCGGCGTGAACCACGCCCGCCAAAGGCGGCAGCGAGCTCAAGCCGTCGAGGGCGCGAGTGAGTTGATCCCGCTCGCCGACATCCGCCAGCGCCAGCATCACCTCTGCCCCGCTGGTTCGCAGCTCGTCCAGCAGGGCGCGCGCGGCCGCGGATGGCTCGCTTCGGCCAATGAGCAGCAAGTGGCGCGCGCCTTTTTGGACCAACCAGCGGGCGACCACCAGGCCCAGACCACCCAGGCCGCCCGTAACCAAATAGGTGGCCTCCGCGCGTACCAGCAGCGCGGATGGCCCGCTGCTCATCGGCTCATTGTCGCCCGGCGCGATCGCCAACGCCTCCAACCGGGCCAGGCGGCGCTGCCCGCCGTGCAGCGACACCTGGTTCTCTCCCGCGCCCGCCAGCAGCTCGTCCACCAGGGCTTTAGCATCGGCGGCGCCGTCCACATCGATAAGGGCGCAGCGAAGTTCGGGCAGTTCGTTCAAGATGGCCCGGCCAAGGCCCCAGATGGCGGATTGCCACACGCCGCTGCCGGCCGTCTCGGCTAACGGGCTCGCGGGCGAGTCTGCGCTGCCGCAATGTCCATCCGGCCGAAAGTCGGGTCGCTCGCCCATGTCGGCGACCACCTGCTGTGTAACCAGCCACAAACGTGGCGGCTGGGGCAGTCCGCTCAACGCTTGCGCCAGATACAGCGCGCTGAGACAACTGTGCTCAACGGCGGCCGCGAGCGCCCCATCGTCGTCAACTGGGTGGGAATCCAGGCTCCAGCAATGCAGCACGCCGCGCACATCTTTGTGCGTCACCTGCGTTTCAGCCAGCAGGCGGCGGTAGGCCTCTAGTTCGTTGGCCAAATCAGCGGCGTAAACCAGTATCGGAAAACCGCCCCGCCGGCGCAGCTCAGCCGCCACGGCCTCAGCGACCCCACGGCGATCGGCAAGGATCAACCATTGGCCGCGGGTCGGCAGGGCCGTGAGGCCTAGCGGCTGAGGCTGCCATTGGAGTTGATAGAGCCAGCGTGACAGCCGGCGGTGGCTGGCGCTGGTGAAGCGCCCGGCTGAAACGCGGCGGGCCTGAAAGCCGATAATCTCTGCCAGTAGCCGGCCGCTGGCGTCGAAAAGCTGCACATCACCCAATGTCGTCTCGTCGCCCGCCTGGGGCCGCGACAGCGCGCGGCAGTAAACGGCGCCATCTCCGGGTTGATACCAATGGACCGCCTCGATCGACACGGGCACAAAGATCTCACCCGGCGCCAAAGTCTGGCGCTCGCGCTCGCTCATGAAGAAGGCAGCGGCGCCGATGGCCTGGAAGCTAGAGTCGATCAAGCCCGGATGGAGGCGGTATTTCTCTTGTTCATCCGGTCCGGCTGGTGGGCGAAAACGCCCCACCACCGCGCCATCCACCTGGCGCCACAGCACTTCCAGCCGGCGAAAGCTGCCGGTCAGGCGATAGGGTTGCGCATCGAGGGCGGCGTAGTAGGCCGCCAGGGCCAGGGGGGCCGTCTCGGGGGGCAAGCTTAGTCCGGGCTGCGTCTCCCTGTTGGCCGGCACGCCAGGCTCAAGCAGCGCTGTCGCATGCAATGACCACTTCTCAGGATCGCTGGGCTGATCCGGGCGGCTGAAGAGCTGGACCGTGTAGCGGCCCTCGGTCAACGGCGCCAACAGCGTTTGCACCAGCCGGGGCTCGTCCTTGGCCAAAATCATCGGCTCCAGGAAGGAGATGTTGCGCCAGGTCACCGGCTGTTCGGGCTGCACCACGCGCGCCACTTCCAGAAGCTGGGCGACGTGGGCGGCGCCGGCGACGACGATGCTGTCTTCCACGCGGTGATCCAATAAGTAGGGCAGGGCCGCTGTGTCAAAGCGAGTGGCGAATTGGATCGTCGCCAACGGCGAGGCCAGGCGCTGGCCCCGCAGGGCCGCCGCGCCGGTCGTCGCGGCCGGGTGGCCCTGCCCGGCTGCCAGGCCGAGGCCTTTAGCGCCCGCGATCCAGTAGCGCTCGCGATCCCAGGCGTAAGTGGGCAACGGCAGCACCACGCCGCCCGGGAAAAACCGCTGCCAATCGAGCGCTACCCCAGCGGTGTATAGCTTGCCGGCGGACGCGAGCAACGCTGCCGGCTCGTCTTGCCGGCGCACAGTCGAGCCAGTGATCACCACCTGCCGGCTGGCCCGCTGAGCCATTTGCTCGATCGTCGCCAGCAGCGTGGGATGCGGGCTGATTTCCAGAAAGAGCTCATAGCCATCGTCCAGCAAGGCCTGGACACTCGCCTGCCAGCGGACCGGCTCGGTGAGGTTGCGCTGCCAGTAGGCCGCGTCTGCCTGCTCTGGAGCAAACACCGTGGCCGTGACGCTCGAGTAAAAGGCAATAGCCGAGGGCTGGGCGGCCAGGCCGGCTACGCGCCGGCCCAGCTCGGCGGCGATAGGCTCGGCAATTGGGCAGTGCGTGGCCACATCGTCCACGACAATCCGGCAAAAGACACCGGCGGCTTGGAGGCGGCCGACAAAACGGTCAACCGCTGCGGGCCGTCCGGCCACGACCACCGAGTCCGGCCCACGATCGACGGCGATGTAGAGATGCTCGCCTAGGTCGCTGATCGCCGCCCGGGCCTGCCCCTCGCCCAGGCCGACCATGGCCATGCGGCCGTTTCCGTGCAACTGGTTGATCAACTGGCCGCGGACGGTCATCAACGTCAAAGCGTCGGGCAAGCTCAGGCTGCCGGCCACACACAGAGCGGCGATTTCGCCCAGGCTTTGGCCGACGACCGCCGCCGGCCGAATGCCCCAGGCCTGCCATATCCGAGCCAGACCCACCTGAACAACAAAGAGCAGGGGGTGAATGACATCCGTTCCAATCAACGGGCGCATGCCGGCCCGATCCAGAAAATAGTCCTGCAGCGACCAGCCGCCGAGCGCTTCCAGCACAGGCTGACACGCATCGACTGTCTCGCGAAAGATGGCGCTCTGCGCATACAACTGCCGGCCCATGCCCAGCCACTCGGACCCCTGACCTGGAAAGACGAACACGAACTGGTTCTGCCGCCGGCCGGTGAGCACGCCAGCCGACAGTCCCGCCAATTCATCCCGGCGCTCACCTTCGGCATACGCGAGCAGCTTGTCGGCCAACCCCGCGCCCGACTCTGCCACGACCGCCAGCCGGTGCTCGTAATGCTCCCGATGGCGCGCGGCGGTGAAGGCAGCGTCGGCCAGCGATAGTTCCGGGTGATTGAGAAAGAAGGCGTGATAGCGCCGCGCCTGGTGCCGCAGCGCCTGTTCCGACTTCGCCGATAAGGCCAAGAGCACCGCCGACGGCATGGGTCGCTGGACGGTCGTTGCCGACGGCGCTTCCTCCAGCACGATGTGGGCGTTGGTGCCGCTAAAGCCAAACGCGCTCACGCCCGCCAGTCGCGGGCCGTTGCCCGCTGGCCAATCGGTAAGCTGAGTAGGCACCCGGATTGGGCCCAGTTTGGCCCACTCGATGCGCGGCGATGGTTCGCGGAAATGCAGGTGCATCGGAATCTGCCGGTGCTGCAACGCCAGCACCACTTTGAGCAGGCCGGCCATGCCGGCGGCCGCCTCCAGGTGGCCCAGATTACTCTTAACCGAGCCGACATAGAGTGGCTGCTGAGCCGAGCGGTCCTGGCTGGCGCCCGGATCACTAAAGACAGCCGCCAGGGCGTGCATCTCAATCGGGTCCCCCAACGCGGTGCCTGTGCCGTGCGCTTCAACATAACCGATCTGCGAGGGATCGACATTCCCGTTGCGCAGGGCCTGGCGTATCACAGCCTGCTGCGCCGGGCCGTTGGGCACCGTCAGCCCACTGCTGGGGCCGTCGTGGTTGATGGCTGTCCCGCGAATGACCGCCAGAATCGGATCACTGTCCCGCACAGCGGACGACAGGCGCTTTAACACCACCGCCCCGGCCCCTTCGCCGCGGACGTAGCCGTTGGCGGCGGCATCAAAAGCTTTGCAGCGGCCGTCTGGCGACAACGCCTGGAGCTGGGCGAAGAAGATCGTTGTGTCCGGAATCAGAATCAGGTTGACCCCGGCGACCAGGGCCAGGCTGCACTCCCGCGCGCGCAAACTTTGGACCGCCTGGTGCAGCGCCACCAGGCTGGAAGAACAGGCGGTGTCCAGGGCAAAGACCGGCCCCTGGGCGCCTAGGAGAAAAGCGATCCGGCCCGCGGCCACCGAAAAGCTGTTGCCGGTGCCGTAGTAGGCGTCAATCCGGCTTAAATCGCCATTGGCGAAACCGAGGCGCGCGTAGTCGGCCGTGCTGATGCCGACAAAGACGCCGGTGGGTGTGCGCGCCAGATCGGCTGGCAAGATTCCGGCATTCTCCAGCGCCTCCCACGTGACTTCCAACAGCAGGCGCTGCTGGGGGTCCATATTGGTCACCTCACGTGGCGACAGGCCGAAGAACCGCGCGTCGAACGTGTCCACCTCCCGCAAGAAAGCGCCCCAGCGAGAATACATTTTGCCCTCGGCGCCAGGGTCAGGGTGGTAGTAGTCGTCCAACGACCAGCGGGCCGCAGGCACTTCTTCCACGGCATCCACGCCATTCTTCAGCAGCTCCCAGAATGCATCCGGGTCGCCGGCTTCGCCCGGCAGTCGGCAGCCCATGCCGATTATGGCAATGGGCTCCTCAATGGGCGGGCCGGCCGGGCGCTGCTCCTGCAAACGCAGCGCCAGCACTGCCTGTTGTTTGGCCGATAGCCGGGTTGCCCGGCGATTCATATCCATCGCTGCACCCGTACCACCAACCCGCTAATCATGAGCCGAGCTGCCTAACAGCGCGTCGAGCTCATTGTCATTCAACCGCTCGACCTCCATCAATGCGGCGGCCACCCGTGCATCTGTCGCCTCGCCGCCCGCGTGTGTCTCACCGTTCTCCTCCAGGCGCAGCCGGCCGGCAAGATAGCCGGCCAGGCTCTCGACGCTCGGATAGTCAAATATGGTGGTCGCCGGCAGGTCAACGCCCAGCAGACGCTGCAAGCGCTGCTGCAACTCAACACCCATGAGCGAGTCCATGCCCAACTGGAAGAAGCCTCGTCTCGGATCGACGAGATGACTGTGGGCCAGTCCCAATACATCACACACCTGCTCGGTCAAGAGGTGTTTGAGTTCTTCCAGTTGCTCGGGCGCCGCCAGGCGCCGCAGCGTTTCGCGCATCATCCCGGTCGTCGCTGCGCCACTTTCAACTGGAGTCGCCGCGGGCAAAAGCTCGCGCAGCAGCGAGCGGCGGCGCCAGCCGGGCAGCGCCTGGCCGAAGCGCCGCCAATCAACCGGCAGCACGATGGCCTGGGTGTAACCGCCCGCCAGCAGCCGTCCAAGCAGCGCCAGGCCATGCTCAGGCGTCATGGGCCGCAGGCCATAGGCTTCCAGCCGGGCCTGGTCCCCGTCCGACAGGCGCGCTGCCATGCCCACCTGGCCCCACACGCCCCAATTGACGCTGAGGGCCGGCAGGCCGCGCCGGCGGCGATCGCGGGCCAGGCCGTCCAAACCAGCGTTGGCGGCGGCGTAGTTGGCCTGGCCGGCCGCGCCCAGCACAGCCGCCACCGAGGAAAAGAGGACAAAATAGTCGAGCATCGATCCTTCGGTCAACTCGCTCAGATACCAGGCTGCTTCGGCCTTAATGGTCCAAACCGGGGCAAAGCGCTGCCAGCTTTGATTAAGTAGCACCCCATCGTCGAGCACGCCCGCCAGATGGAAGACGCCCGCCAGGCCCGGGAACTCCAGCCGAACCGCCTGCAACACGTCCGCCAGGGCTGCCCGGTTGGAAACATCCGCCTGGAAAAAGCCCAGGTGCACTGCCTCCGGCAGGCTGCGCCGCAGGGCCTCGGCTTCTGGGCTGCTGGCCGAACGCCGGCTCACCACCACCAGGTGGCGGGCCCCCTGCGCGGCCAGCCAGCGGATTGTCTCCTGACCCACCGCACCCAGGCCGCCGGTCACCAGATAGGTGCTGTCGGATTTTATTGCAGCCCTGGCCTCGGCCGGCAGAGGCAGCGGCCGCAGCCGGGCCACAAAACCGCCTTCCCGGCGCAGTTCGATTTGATCTTCGTCGGCGGTCAGTACCTTGCTCCAAATGGCCTCAGCCGCCCGCTCAGCCGGCAGCGTGGAGGCAAAACCTATGCACCCTCCCCACAGCCCGCCATGCTCCAGGGCAAAGGTGTTGGCCAATCCCCCCACAGCATCGGCCCAGCGAGTCGGCTGCGGCCCCGCGCCAGCCGTTGGGGTCTCGCGCACAACAAACCAGAGCCGTGTCTCGGCCGAGGCCTGGCGCGCCACCATCTGCGCCGCGTTCAGAGCACCCTGTAATATACCCGGACCAGCATCAGGCATGGCATCCCACAAGAATAGCACGGCGCGGCAGGCCAGCGCCTGGCTTCCGATCGCTGCCCGCCATAGGCGGGCAAAATCATCCGGTTGGGCCGGGTTGATGCGGTAGGTGTCAGGCGCCAGCTGGCTGTAGCCATCGGCGGCCACGACCAGCACGCACGGCTGGCCGGCCAACTCCCGGCGGGCTTTGATCGCCTGAGCGACACCTGCCGAGTCGGCAAACAGCAGCCACAGGCCGTCATCCTGGCCGGATAATGGCGCAGGGCGATCGTCAGCCCGTTGCCAATCGATCTGGTAGACCGCTTCGTCCGCCATGGCTGCCTGGCGCGCCAGCCGGCGAACCGCTGCGTCTCCCACCCGTTTGAGGCTCAGCCCTTCCAGCCGGGCGACGGGCCGGCCCGCCTCATCCACAATCTCCAGCTCGGCGTGGTAAGTCTCCGGCGGGCGAGCACTAGCCTCTGGATCCGGAGAGGTAGCAATGCGAGCGTGGCACCACACGGTTGGACCAGGCCGGCGGTATAAAACCAACTGGTCCAACGCCAACGGCACGTACAACGCCTCGGCGTCCAGCGCGCGCTCACCAAACAGCGCGGCGGCGACAACCTGCAGACAGCTTTCAAACAACGGCGGCGCCAACTGGTAGGCCCCATCACTGGCAGCGCCTGGCCCTGATTCGCTACGGATCTGGCCCAACGCCGATCGGTCACCAACCCGCAGGGCGACAATGCGCTGGTAGAGGTCGCCGTGCGTCAGCCCGCGCGTGCGGAAGCGCTCGTAGAGCTGGGCTGGCGGCAGCTCCGTTTGACAAGATTGCCTCCAGGCAGAGAGATCAACGCCGTCGTCGGGCATCTCGCCCAGGTCCCAACTCACGCGGCCCTGGGCGTGCTCGGTCCAATCCACTTCTGCCTGGCCGGTTGCCACGCCACTATAAACATGGAAAATGGCGCTGCTCGGTCCGTCTGGCTGCAAGATGATTTGCGCGTTGCGTTCCTGGCCCGGTTCGATGATCAGCGGCGCCTGGATCAACACGTTTTCCAATCGCAACGGCGAGGCCGCCCGCCACGCCTGCACCGCTGCGCTCAACGCCATATCAAAAATCACGACCGCCGGCACGACCGCCATCCCGTGCAAACGATGCTCCAGCAGTATGGGCAGGCGTTCAGGGTCGAGCCGGGTCTCGAAAACGACATCTGGGCGCAACGGCGACTGGTGACGTTGGCCGAGGAATGGGTGTGCGCCGCTCCCCGCCGCCGGCTGGCGCGGCTCTGGGCCGGCGCCACGCGGCGCGGGCCAAAACGACTCATGCTGCCAGGCGTAGGCCGGCAGCGCGACCGGCCGCTGGCGTCGTCCATACAGGCGCTGCCAGGCCGGGCTAAGTCCGGCCATGTACAAAGTCGCGAGGCTCTGACGCAGCGCCAGGTCCGGCTCTAACCCTTGGCGCAAAGAGGCCGCAATGGTTTTAGGCCCGGATTGAGGGTGGCGCGGCAGGTGCGCCGCGATACACTGCTGCATTGGGCGCTGCAGCAGGGGATGGGGGCCCAACTCCAGAAACACATCCTGGCCGGCTTCCAGCAAAGTGGCCATGGCTTCGGCAAACCGCACGCGCTCG
This sequence comes from Anaerolineales bacterium, assembly GCA_043734225.1. Taxonomy (GTDB): domain Bacteria; phylum Chloroflexota; class Anaerolineae; order Anaerolineales; family UBA6663; genus JAYTFQ01. The sequence goes on from JAYTFQ010000959.1 coordinate 12,258, forward strand.
GCCACGTTGCGGCCCCAGTAACTCGCGTCCAGCTCCGGACCAGCACAAAATCGCCCGGTCAACGTAGAGACAAATGGGATCTGGGCGGCCAGGGGCTTGACGCCCACAGCTAGGTGCGCGAGCTGCTCACCGAACGGGCTGGCCTGCTCGCTATGGAAGGCGTAATCGACTGGCAGATAGCGGAAAAAGCGACCCGTTTCTTTCCACCCGGCCATGATATCGTCCAAAGCGGCCGCCTGGCCTGAAAGAATCACAGAAACCGGGCTGTTGGTCGCGCCCACGAACACCTGGCCGGGGTAGCGGCGTATGAGCGCCTCAGCTTCTTCCAGCGTGGCCTCGACCGAAGCCGCCTGGCCCTGACCATGGCCTTGTTGCATCAGCCGGCCTCGCTGACAGACAAGCCAGGCGGCATCCGCCAGAGAAAGAATCCCAGCCACGTGAGCAGCGGCAATTTCGCCGACGCTATGGCCGACCACGGCCTCCGGCTCCAGACCCCACGACCGCCACAATGCCGCCAGGGCCACCTGCACAGCGAAGATGACCGGCTGCGCGACGCTGGTATCGCGCCAGGCAAGCTCGGGCCTCATCCCAATCAAGTAATCCGCCACCGACCAGTTGAGGTGCCGGGCCAACGCCTGGTCACACGCCGCCAGCGCTTCGCGGAACCGGGGCTCGGCGGCGAGAAAGTGAACCGGTACTTCGCAGACGTCGGCGCCTTGACCCGTGAAGACCCATACCAACCGGCTGGGGTCCGCCGCCGCGGCCGCCGAGCTGTTGCCACGCACAAAAGCGCCCAGGAGATCGGCCATGGCTTCGCGCGTGTCGCCCACCGGCGCGAACCGGTAGAGGTGGTGCGTCCGGTGTACGGCTGCGGTATAGCAGACCGCCGGCAGCGGCTGCCTTTCACGCTGCAAATAAGTCTCGTAGCGGGCGGCCAGCGCCCGGAGCGCAGCGGGTGTGTGGGCTGATATCGGGAGTATGTGGACGGGCGCGATGCCATCCGCTTGTGCCTCGGCCCGCCCACCCGCCGCCTGCTCTAGGACAGCGGGCGGCGCTTCGAGGATCAGATGCGCATTCGTCCCGCCAAAACCAAAGGAGCTGACGGCGGCACAGCGCAGCGGGCGGCCGCTAACCCATGGCTGCGGCGCCGTGGGGATGACAAAGGGCGTTCCGGACAAGGTGATGTTGGGGTTTAGCACATGGAAGTTCAAGTTGGGTGGAATCTGGCGGCTCTCAATGGCCAGCACAAGCTTGATCAGCCCGGCCATGCCGGCGGCCGCTTCCAGGTGACCGATATTGGTCTTGACCGAGCCCAAGAACACCGGTTGGGCCGGATCGCGGCTTTGCCCGTCTCCATAAACGGCCGCGAGCGCCTCAACCTCAATCGGGTCGCCCAGGGAGGTGCCCGTGCCGTGAGTTTCGATAAACGTGACGTCATCCGCGGCCAGGCCGGCGTTCGCCAGCGCCGCGCGGATAACGGCCTGCTGCGCCCGGCCGTTGGGCGCGGTCAGCCCAGTGGTGCGGCCATCCTGGTTGACCGCCGAGCCTCGGATCACCGCCAGGACGTTGTCGCTGTCAGCCAGGGCCTCGGCCAGCCTCTTTAAGACCACCATTCCGCAGCCCTCGCCGCGAGCATAGCCGTTGGCGCTGGCATCGAACGTCTTGCAGCGGCCGTCCGGCGCCAGCATGTGCGCCTTGGACAGAGCGATCATGGGTTCGGGGGTCAAGATCAAATTCACGCCCCCGGCCAGGGCCATATCGCACTCGCCCACGCGCAAGCTCTGACAGGCCAGGTGTACGGCGACCAACGACGAAGAGCAGGCGGTATCCAGCGCCATGCTGGGCCCAGTCAGGTTCAACAGGTAAGACAGACGATTCGCGACAATGCTGTGGGCGGTGCCCGAGGCCGCGTAGGCGCTAATCTGTTGCCGATCCGACAGCAGCCAGTTCTGATAGTCATTGGTGGACACGCCCACAAAGACACCTGTGGCGCTGCCCGCGATGTGCTCGCGCGTCTGGCCGGCGCTCTCCAGGGCCTCCCAAGCCACCTCCAGAAGCAGGCGCTGCTGCGGGTCCATCTGCTCGGCCTCGCGCGGGGCGATGCCGAAAAAGTCCGCATCAAAGCCGTGGGCATCCTGCAGAAAGCCCCCCCACTGAACGGTCATCTTTCCCGGCGCTTGCGGGTCTGGGTCATACAGCGCCTGGGCGTTCCAACGCCTGGGCGAGACCGTGACGATGGCGTCAACACCCTCGCGCAGCAGCTTCCAAAAAGCGGCCGGCGTGTCGGCGCCGCCGGGAAAGCGGCAGCCGACGCCGACTACCGCAATCGGCTCTCCCGCCAAGATATTGGGCGCATCTGAACTGTCCCGCAGCCGGCGGGCCATCAGCGCGCGTTTGACGGCTGACGCCTCCTCATCGGCCCCGGCCGCGGGCCGCCTGGGTTTGTCGTCCATCAAGCTATTCATCGTCGCCTAGCAATTCACGCAAGGCGGCCTCATCCGTCAGGCCTGCCACCTGGGTCAGGATAGCGCGATCGGCCTCGAGCGTGGTCGCGGACTCGGCTTCAGCCAGTGCCCGGTTGAGTGGCC
>JAYTFQ010000960.1:0-2742 GCA_043734225.1 Anaerolineales bacterium
ACTAAAACATCATCGATTTCCAGGTTTACCTTGCGGTCCGCCTATCGGAAAGCAACATCTTTGTTGCGCTCGCGCGGGAGCTGGAACCAGACATCGTCACAGGCGGCGCGCAGCGGCGCGTCGAGGCTGAGGTCCACCCCCGGCAGCGACTGATCGAGCTGCTCGGGCTTGCTGGCGCCGACGATGGCCGAGGTAATGCCCGGCTGGGCCAGCACCCAGGCCAGCGCCACCTGGGTCAGCGACACCCCGCGCTCGTCGCACAACTGCTTGAGCTGGTCCACCGCCTGCATCTGCGCCTCCTGCCAGTAGCGCGCCCGGTAGACCTTGCCGGCGTTATCCAGCGCAAAGCGCGTGCCGGCTTCCACCGCCTGGCCGGCCTGATAGCGCCCGGTGAGCACACCGCCGGCCAGCGGGTTATAGCTGATTACCCCAATCCCCTGGTCCAGCGCCAGCGGCAACAGCTCAGCTTCAATGTGGCGGAACAGCAGGTTATAGCGCGGCTGCGCCGATTCGAAGCGCGCCAGGTTGAGCCGGTCGCTGATGCCCAGCCCCTTGGCCAGCAGCCAGGCGGGGTAGTTGGAGCAGCCGATGTAGCGCACCTTGCCGCTGTGCACCAGATCGTCCAGCGCCCGCAGCGTCTCCTCCAGCGGCGTGTCGGCGTCCACCGAGTGCATCTGGTACAGGTCAATGTAATCCGTTTGCAGCCGCCGCAGGCTGGCCTCCACCGCCTGCAGGATGTGCTTGCGCGACCCGCCGCGCTCGTTGGGGCCGGCGCCCATCTCCCCATTGAACTTGGTGGCCAGCACAATCTGCTCGCGGCGCCCGTGCAGCCAGCCGCCCACGTACTCCTCGGTGCGGCCCTTCATCGCCAGCGTGCCGCCCAGCGGATAGACGTCGGCGGCGTCAAAGAAGGTGACGCCATGCTCGAACGCCTTGTCCATGATGGCGCGCGAGGTTGGCTCATCGCATTGATTGCCAAAGGTCATGGTGCCCAGGCAAATCTCGGTCACCTTCAAGCCGGTGCGTCCTAAGCGTTTGATTTTCATAATTGTTCCCCGTTGGTTTCCGCCGAGCGAATATTGCCAGCGAGTAGGTCAAAAGTCAATTCAATACATAACTATCCAGCCGGATGGCGCGGACACTTCGCCGTGAACAAGGTCATTCAGGATGTTTTAGTCGAATTGGATGCCGTGGCCAGATGGTCGTCTGGCCGCGGCATCCAATTCGACTGGCATTTTATGACAGGCTGAACAGCCGCGGCCACTCAGCGGTTGGTCAGGCGTTCCAGGCTTTCGGGATAGCGCGCCCCCTGCACCGTGATCTGGGCGGCGGCGTCTTCAATCTCGCGCAGATCGTCGGGCGTGAGCGTGATGGCGGCGGCACAGACTACTAACCATTTAGCACACGATAAGCCTTAACTAGACCGTGTTGGGATTAGGCCCCTGGCGCAGTCACACGCGCCTTCCACTAAAACAATCAGGGCCGATCCGCCAAGCGGATCGGCCCTGATTGTTTTTGCGACCGGCGAACCTAGAACTCGTCAAACGCCACCTGCGTCGGCGGCACCTCGTATTCCTTGAGCATATCGCGCGCGGCCTGGACCATCAGCGGCGGGCCGCACAGGAAGTAGTCGATGGCGGTCGGGTCGGGGTGCGCGTTGAGATAGTTTTCCTGGAAGACCTCGTGGATGTAGCCGACCGGGCCGTCCCATTTGTCGTTGGGCTGCGGCTCGGACAGCGCCACGTGGAAGGTGAAGTTGGGGTGCTCGCGGGCCAGGGCCTCGAAGTAGTCCTGATAGAACAGCTCCGAGCGGGAGCGCGCGCCATACCAATAGCTGATCTTGCGCGTGGTCTTCTCGGTCTCCAGCAGATACGACAGGTGCGCCCGCAGCGGCGCCATGCCCGCCCCGCCGCCCAGGTACACCAGCTCGCGCTCGGTTTCCTTGATGTGGAACTCGCCGAACGGGCCGATGGCGGTAACCTTGTCACCCGGCTTAAGGTTGAAAATGTAGGACGAGCCCGACCCGGCGTTGCAGGCCTGGCCGCGCGGCGGGGTGGCAATGCGCACGTTGAAGCGCAATTGCCGGTCCAGCGCCGGGTTGGTGGCGAAGGAATAGTTGCGGCGGCAGGCGATGGGGTTGGCGGCCGTGAATTCGTGGATGTGCAGGGCGCGCCACACTTCCTGGTATTGCGGTTCCACCGCCACCTGCGTCAGGTCGGTGTCGGCATAGATGGGAATATCGATCTGCAGGTAATCGCCAGGCTGGTAAACCAGTCCCGCCACCTCGTCAGCCGGCTCCAGCACCAACTCCTTGATAAAGGTGGCCACGTTGTGGTTGCTCACCACGCGGAAGGTCCGGGTTTCCGGTTGGGCGGCCACGGCGGCGCTGGCCACGGATTTCAGGTTGAAGAACAGCTTGCCGTCGGCCTCGCGCACGTCGTAAGTCTTGAGGGCCACACACACCGGCAGGCGCACCGGCTGGCCGTCGCGGACGTCGAAGCGGCCGTTGTGCTTGGCGCACTCGATGACGTTGCCCTTGACCATGCCGTCGGCCAGGTGAGCGTTGCTGTGGGTGCACAGGCCGTCGGAGGCGTACACCTTGCCGTCGGCGGCGCGGTAGATGGCATAGGTGTGCTGGTTGTAATCAAAGCGGACCACGTCCGCCTTGAGCAGTTGGCCGCTGGCGCACACTTCCACCCAGCCCTCCACCACCGGCTTGCCGGCGGCGGTGAAGGCCACCGC
>JAYTFQ010000961.1:0-5768 GCA_043734225.1 Anaerolineales bacterium
CGAAAAGCTCAAGCCGGCACGCTGGGCCGGGGAGCGGTGTCCAGGGCCAGCAAGTCGGCCTGCAGGGCGCGCAGCGTGCTGAGGGCGTGCGCCGGGCACAACAGAATGGGGGCGCGCGCGACATCGACCAACACGGCCGGCGGCTCGAAACATAGCGCGCACGCCTCCTGGCCGGTGAGCAGGCCCAGCTCGATCAACTCGCCCCACACCGCGCCTGTCAGAACCATAAGCGGCGATTATAGACTCGCGGGCCGTGAGTCGGCAAGAGGCGCGCCAGGTGACGCGGCCTCGCGCCAGGATTGATGGCCCAGCAGCCAGACCTGGCTGTTGAGCGCCGGCTGGCCGGAGGCGGGCTTGAGGCGCGCATAGCTGCCATCCGGCTTGAGGATGCGAGCCTTGACGTTATCCGCCAGATAGACCTGCAGCACCTCGTCGCGCAGGTGGCGCACCAGGCGCGGCTCCTGCACCGGGAACAGGATTTCCACCCGCCGGTCCAGGTTGCGCGACATCAGGTCGGCGCTGCCCAGGTACACCTCCTCCTGCCCGCCATTGCGAAAATAAAAGATGCGGCTGTGCTCCAGGAAGCGGCCCACAATGCTGATGACGCGGATGTTGTCGCTGACGCCCGGCACGCCCGGCCGCAGCCCGCACACGCCGCGCACAATCAGGTCAACCTTGACGCCGGCCTGCGAGGCCTGATACAGCAGCTTGATAAAGTGCCGGTCAAACAGCGAGTTGAGCTTGAAGATCAGGTGGCCGCCGCCGGAATCGGACCGGCCGGCCTGAGCAATCTCACGCTGGATGAGCTCGACCAATTGCGAGCGCAGATTGATGGGCGCCACCAGCAGCTTGCAGTAATCGGTCTTGGCCGAATAGCCGGTGAGATAGTTGAACAGGTCGGTGGCGTCCGCGCCGATACTTTCGTCGGCGGTGAACAAGCCCAGGTCGGTGTATTGGGTGGCGCTGACGGTGTTGTAGTTGCCGGTGGCCATGTGGATGTAGCGGCGGATGCCGTCGCCCTCGCGGCGCACCACCAGCGCGATCTTGGAGTGCGTTTTCAGGCCGAGCAGCCCATAGACCACGTGCACGCCCTCGGCCTCCAGCTTCTTAGCCCAGCCGATATTGCTCTCTTCGTCAAAGCGCGCCTTAAGCTCCACCAGCACGGCCACCTGCTTGCCGTTGACCACGGCCTCCAGCAGCGCCTCCACCACCGGGGCATTGCGCCCCACCCGGTAGAGCGTTTGTTTGATGGCCAGCACGTCCGGGTCGCGCGCGGCGGCGCGCAGAAAATCGACCACCGGCGCGAACGAGTCGTAGGGGTGATGGACCAGGACGTCTTCGCGGCGCAGGGTGGCGAAAATGTTTTCGTCGACCGACTTATCGCCCAGCACGGCCGGGATGGCGGGAATGTAGGGCGTGTCTTTCAGGTCATAGCGATCGACCATGCCGTACAGGCTCATCAGGCTGCCCAGGCCGAGTGGGCCGTTGACCTCATAAACGTCGTTGCGGTCGACTTCCAGGTTCTCGATCAGCAGATCGCGGATGGCGGCGGGCATGGCATCGTTGACGCTGATGCGCACCACCGAGCCGAAGCGCCGCTGGCGCATGCTCTCTTCCATCGTTTCCAGCAAATCGTCGGCTTCCAGCTCCTGAATGGCGACATCGGCGTCGCGGATGACGCGGAAAGCGTAGGCGGCGACGATCTGCATGCCGGGAAAGAGCAGGTCGAGGTGGGCGGCGATGACCTGCTCCAGCCAGACGAAGTAGTGATGATGCGGCACGGTGCCGTCTTTGCGGGCCGAGCCGGACGAGCGCCGCAGCGGCACCAGGTGCGGCAGGGTGCCGGGCACCTTGACGCGCGCAAAGCGCTCAACGCCGTCTCGGTCGCGCACGATGACGGCCAGGTTGAGGCTGAGGTTGGAGATGTACGGGAACGGCCGGCCAGGGTCGAAGGCTAGCGGCGTGAGCACCGGAAAAACCACGTCCTCGAAATACTTCTTGACCGAGGCGCGCTGTTTGTCGCTGAGCTCGCCGTATTCGAGCAAGTGGACGCCGGCGGCGTTCAACTGCGGCAGGAGATCGGTGTACAGACAGTCGCGCGAGGCCAGCATCAGCTTGCCAGCCGCTTTGCGCACGGCGGCCAACTGCTCGGCCGGGCTCAGCCCATCCAGCGATATCTCGACCACGCCGGCGGCAATTTGCTGCTTGAGCCCGGCCACGCGCACCATGAAGAATTCGTCCAGGTTGGAGGCCACAATAGCCAGGAACTTGACCCGCTCCAGCAATGGGTTGGCGGGGTCTTTGGCTTCTTCCAAGACGCGCCAGAAAAACTCCAGCAGGCTCTGCTCGCGGTTGATGTACAGCTTAGGATCGTCCAGGTCAGGCCCGCCGGCGGCTGCCAGCTCCGCGGCTGCCTTATCGAGGCGGGTGTCATTGTGGGTTGTGTCGAGCATGGTCGGCCTCAGAAACTATCCAGTTTGGAGAAATCAGCCAGGCCGCGCGCCAGGCGCGCGATGGCTTGCAGCAAGGCCAGCCGATTCTGTTTCAGAGCCGGATCAACCGCCATCACCAGCACCTCGTCAAAAAAGCGCGAGATGGCCGGGATCATGGGAACGATGGCGGCAAAGAAGTCGTCGACCGACTCGATGGACCGGCCAGAGGCGGCGCGGTAGGCTTCATATAGTGCCACCTCGGCCGGATCAACCAGACGCTCGGATTGCAGGCCGTGCGTGACGGCCTGGTCGCGCGTGATGCGCACGCAGCGGGCATAGGCGGCCAGGATGGGCGGCCAATCGGGCCGCTGCACCCAGGCGGAAAGCTGCCGCACGGCCAGGTGGGCCCGATAGGGATTGTACGCCTGCTCAGTCAACACGGCATCCACCACGTCATAGCGGTAACCGGCCTCGAGCAGTTGGCCGCGCAAGCGCCCGGTGATAAAGCCCAAGACTTCGCCCAGCAGCGCCGTGCCGGCGGCGTGGTTGGGCTGGACGGCGGCCGGCTGAAGCACCAGGGCGGCGGCGACAACGGGGCGCAGGTCCAGATCGATGGCCTGGCCAGTGAGAATCTGCGACACGCCCAGGGCGGCGCGGCGCAGCCCAAACGGGTCAGCGGAGCCGGTGGGCGCCAGCCCGGCGGCGAACAGGCCAACCAGGGAATCGAGCCGGTCGGCCAGGGCCACTGCCAGGCCGGGTTTGGAGGCGGGCAGCGCATCGCCCGCGCCGGCCGGCAGATAGTGCTCGCGGATGGCCTGGGCGACCTCGGCGGGCTCGCCGGAGCGGCGGGCATACTCAGCGCCCATGATGCCTTGCAGCGAGGTCATCTCGACCACCATCTGCGTGGCCAGATCGGCCTTGGCCAGGTGCGCGGCCCGCCGGGCCGTGGCGGCCTCGGCTGGGCTGAGCTTCAGGCGCACGGCCAGCACGCCGGTGAGCGCTTCAATGCGCCCGGCCTTGTCGAGCATGGAGCCGAGCTTCTTTTGAAAGGTGAGCGTGGACAGCCGGGGCAGGAACGCTTCGAGCGGCTGCTGGATATCCTCGCGGACGAAGAAAGCGGCGTCGGCGAAACGGGCGCGGACCACGTGCTCATTGCCGGCCCGCACCAGGTCCAGATGGCGCTTGTCGCCATTGCGCACGGCGATGAAAAAGGGCAGCAGCGCGCTGCCGGCCGAGTCTACCGGCTCAACCGGAAAGTATCGCTGGTGCTTCTTCATCACCGAAACCAGCACGTCGCGCGGCAGGGCCAGGTGGGCCTGGTCGAAGGCGCCGAGCAGCGCGGTGGGCTGCTCGACCAGGTTGGTCACTTCGCCCAGCACGCCCTCGTCGGCCACCTGCCCGCCGGCTTCGCGCGCCAACTTGCGCACCTGCTTGAGGATGTCGGCCCGCCGTTTGGCGGGGTCGGCCTCGATGTGGGCGGCGCGCAGCCGGGCCAGATAGTCCTCGGCGCGGGTCAGGGCGATGCGGGGCGAGCCCTTGGGGCGCAGGCCGCGCGAGTCGCGCCCGCTGGCGACCCCGGCATATTGGAAGGGGATAACTTGCTCGCCCAACAAACCCACCAGCCAGCGGATGGGCCGCGAGAAGGCCACGCCGGAAGCGTTCCAGCGCATGGCCTTGTCGAATTGCAGTTTGGCAATGAGCGCGGGCAGCAACTCGGCCAGCACGGCCGGCGCGGGCCGGCCCGCATCGCGGACCACGGCGGTCACGTAGCGGCCGCCGTCCAACTCGCGCACTTCCAGCGCGTCGATGGAGACACCCTTGCTGCGGGCGAAGCCGACCGCGGCCGGCGTGGGCGCGCCGCCGGAGTCATAGGCGCGGTTGGCGGGCGGCCCCTTGACCACCGCCTCGGTTTCCGGCTGGCGGGCGGCAACCTCGGCCACCAGCAGCGCCAGGCGGCGCGGCGTGCCATACACCGACACCGCGCCATGCGTCAGCCGGGCCTCGCCCAACAACTTCGGCGCCAGCGCCTGCAACTGCGCCATGGCCGAATCTAAATCAGCGGAGGGCAATTCCTCGGTGCCGATCTCTAATAGTAGAGTCTGCGGCTCAGTGGGAGCGGCAACTGGTAATTGGTCATTGGTGATTGCCGCGGCGCTACTTTCGTCCCGCGAAGCGGTCGTTCGTCCTTCGTCGCCTTTCAGCAGCGGATACTCCAGCCTCTGCCGCTGGGCCAGATAGGCCTCAGACACCTGGCGGGCCAGAGCGCGCATGCGGCCAAAGGAGGCCTGGCGCTCAGTGACGCCGATGGCGCCGCGGGTATCGAGCACGTTGAAGGTGTGCGAGCACTTGAGCAGGTAGTCGTAGGCGGGCAGCACCAGTCCGGCCTCCAGCGCGGCCTTGGCCTCGGCCTCGGACAAGGCGAACATCTCGCGCAGCCGGTCAACGCTGGCGATTTCGAAATAATACTTGCTGTGCTCCCACTCGCCCTGGCGCAGCACATCGCCATAGGTGATGTTGCCGGTCCACGGCTCGTTCCAGATGCCGCCCGAGGCGTTGCGCAGGGCGATGAGGATGCGCTCGAGGCCATAGGTCAGCTCGACCGAGACCGGGCCAGTGGGCAGCCCGCCGGCCTGCTGGAAGTAGGTGAACTGGGTGATCTCCTGGCCGTCGGCCCAGACTTCCCAGCCCAGGCCCCAGGCGCCCAGCGCCGGCGATTCCCAGTTGTCCTCGACAAAGCGGATGTCGTGCTCGCGCGGATCGAGCCCGAGGGCGGCCAGCGACTGGAGATAGATCTCCTGCGGGTTGCCGGGGTCGGGCTTGAGGATGACCTGGTATTGGTAGTGCTGCTGGAAGCGGTTGGGGTTTTCGCCGTAGCGGCCGTCATCCGGGCGGATGGAGGGCTCGACGTAGGCCACATTCCAGGGCTCCGGCCCGAGCACGCGCAGAAAGGTGGCGGGGTTCATGGTGCCGGCGCCCACCTGGCTGTAATACGGCTGCCAGATGAGGGCGCCGCGGTCGGCCCAGAATTTTTCGAGGGCCAGGATCATGGATTGGAAAGTCGGTAGTGGTTTCATGCGGTTGGCTCTATACCGGAGGGAGATGGCCCTCGCGGCGTAAATAATCTTCTATATAGCGCGCAAGCTGATCGAACTCGGCCAGGCCGGTTTGGAGCACCCGATATACGATCACCGGGGTCGACCGTCAGATATTCGTGTACGACCACGTTGCGAAAACCGACCATCGGCGCAATGCGCTCAGCGAAATCCAGCGGCAAACGCCCTGACTGGCCCATGGTTAGAATTGTTTCGCGTCCATCATCAGTTACAACTTCGTTCG
>JAYTFQ010000962.1:0-7930 GCA_043734225.1 Anaerolineales bacterium
GGCGCGCCGCCTCTGCCCATTCGGCTGAAAACTCATCCATTTCCGTGGTTGCTTTGAATTGGCCTTGCTGGGGCTGGGGTGCGCGCCCTCTTATAGTCCTCTTACTTGTGAGCCCCGACCAGCGGGGTATAATTCTCAAGTCCCTTTTCGGGGCAAAAATGTGAGGGCGCCATGGATTTGACCAGTATCGGTAGCTTTTTTGTCTTCGTGCTCGTGCTCAGCGTGCTGATATTTGTCCACGAATTTGGACATTTCATCACGGCCAAACGGCTCGGCATCCATATTGAAGAGTTTGGCTTCGGCTTCCCGCCGCGGCTGATCGGCATTGTGCGCGGCGCTGATGGCAAGCTGCGTGTGGTGAAAGGCCAAAACACACCCAAACCGGCCGAGATGGCCGCGCAGAGCACCATCTATTCTCTGAACGCGATCCCGCTGGGCGGGTTTGTGCGCCCGGTGGGCGAGGATGATCCGCTGACCCCCGGCGGCCTGGCCGCGGCGCCCAAACGAGTGCGGCTGGCGGTGCTGTTTGCCGGCCCGCTGTTCAACCTGATTTTCGCCTTCTTCATCTTTCTCATTGGCTTCCGCGTCGGCTGGCCGGATCGCGTCGTCGTCAACAAAGTGGTGCCGGGCACGCCCGCCGAAAGCGCCGGCCTGAAGCCGGAAGACATCATCCTCAGCGCTGGCGGCAGCGACATTCACTACACCAACCAGCTAAGCGACATCACGTACAGCCACCTTGGCCTGCCGGTGGCCATCGTTGTCACGCGCGGCAGCCAGAACTTATCGATGAGCGTCACCCCGCGCGCCACCTGGCCGGACAACGAAGGCCCGATGGGCATTGAGATGCGGCCCGATATCGTCACCAACTACAGTTGGCCGCAGGCCACACTGCGGGCCGGGCAAGAAATGGCCTACCAGTTCCAGGTGCTGTTTGAGCTGCCGGCCAAAGTGCTCAGCCACCAGATCCCGCTGTCCACTGTCCGGCCCATCGGCGTGGTCGGCCTCAACGACCTCACCCGCGCCGCGGTCACCACCGCCCAGCAAATCAACCAGTGGTTCCCAATCTTGCAATTGGTGGGCCTGGTGAGCGTCGCTCTGGCCACCACCAACCTGCTGCCCCTGCCCGCCCTGGACGGCGGCCGGATTGTGTTTGTCCTGATCGAGGCGGTGCGCCGCCGCCGGCTGGACCCAGCCCGGGAAGGCATGGTGCATCTAGTTGGCATGGTCATGCTGCTCCTGCTCATGGTCGTCATCACTTATCAAGACATCTTCAACCCCATCATCCCAAGGTAAGGTCTGCCATGTCCAGTAACGAAACTTTCAACGCTGTCCTGGCCCGCCTGCGCGATACCAGCCAGCCGGTGCCCATGACCAGCCTGTATCACCTATCCGACCTGAACAAAGAAGATCAGGCCGCGCTGGAAACCGTGTGGCCCGAACTGAGCACCGAGCGCCGCCAGGCCATCGTGGCCAACCTGCAAGAGATCGCCGAGGCCAATTTCGAAGTCTCGTTTGACGAGGTCTTCAAGCTGGCTCTGGAGGATGCCTCGCCGGAAGCGCGCGCCGTGGCCATCCGCGCCCTGTGGGAATCGGAAGACCCAACGCTAATGGCGCCCCTGATCGATTACCTGCTGCACGATCCCGACCCCGTCGTGCGCGCCGCGGCGGCCAGCGCCCTGGGCCGCTTCGTTTACCTTGGCGAGTTGGAAGAGCTGCCGGTGGCACAGGTTAAGCGCGTCGAGGCGGTGCTGCTGGACGTGCTGCACGGCGACGACGAGCTGGAAGTGCGCCGCCGCGCGCTGGAGGCCCTGGCGTTTTCGGCCCGGCCCGAGCTGACCGCCCTGATCAGCGAGGCCTATGCCTCCGACGAGACGTCCATGCGCGTCAGCGCCGTCTTCGCCATGGGCCGCGCCGCCGACGCGCAGTGGGAGGCGCAGGTGACCGCCGAGCTGGAAAGCTCCGAGCCGGAAATGCGCTTTGAAGCCGTGCGCGCCGCCGGCGAGCTGGAGCTCACCGACCTGGCCAGCCAGTTGGCCGAGCTGGCCGAAGACGACGACAATCAGGTGAGCGAAGCCGCTATCTGGAGCCTGGGACAGGTAGGCGGCGACGTGGCGCGCCAGGCGCTGGCCCAACTGCTGGAGCGGGCCGAAGATGAAGAAATGCGCGACTTCATCGACGAGGCAATGGAAAACTTGGTGTTCACCAACGAGGTGGCCGAGTTTTCGCTGCTGGAATTCGGGCCGGACGACGATGACCCGCTCGGACTGGATGATGCCCTTTCAGACGACAGCGACGAGGACGAGCCCGCATAGCACTTTACGCGCAAATTCTGCTTAACAACATTCTGCCGATCTTCCTGGCGGCCGGCGCGGGCTACGTGCTGGGCCGCCGTTTTCAATTGGATCTGCGCAGCCTGTCGCGCGTGGCCTTTTACGTCTTCAGCCCGTGCCTGGTTTTCGATTCGCTCACCCACAGCGATCTTTCCGGCGCCCTGTTCGCGCAGATCGGCGCCGTCAGCCTGGGCGTCACGCTGCTGGTGGCGCTGGTGGCTTATTTGGCCGGCCGCGCGCTGCGCCTGGACCGGTACACACTGGCCACCCTGGTGGTGGCCGCCACCTTTGGCAACGCCGGCAACTTTGGCCTGGCTGTCAGCAAGTTTGCCTTCGGCGACGCGGCCCTGTCGCGCGCCTTGGTCTATTATGTGTTCAACAGCCTGGCCGTTTACACCCTGGGCGTGGCCGTGGCGGCAGCGGGCAAGCGTCCCTGGCGGGATGTCGTCAAGCACGGCCTGCTGCTGCCCACAACTGTGGCGGTAGCCGTGGCCGTGCTCATGCGCCTGGCCGGCCTGGTCACCCCGGCCCCCATCGACAAAGCCACCAGCCTGATGGGGCAAGCCGCCATCCCGGTGATGCTGATGCTGCTGGGGCTGCAATTGGCCAGCATTAAGACCTTTCCACGCGCCCACTTGGGGCTCATCGGCCTGGCCGCCTTGTCGCAGTTGGTGCTGGCCCCGCTGGCCACCCTAAGTTTGGCATCAGCTTTGCAACTGAGTGGCGTAACGCTTCAGGCCGTGGTCGTTGAATCGGCGATGCCCACTGCCGTCATTACCACCATCCTGGCGGTGGAGTATGATCTGGATGCCACTCTGGTCAGCGGCACCGTGGTTCTCTCGACCCTGTTGAGTCCCTTAACCCTCACACCGTGGATCGCCTTCCTGCAGCACCACTAGCCCCGCTCAAGCGTGCCGCCCATCCAAACGGCGCGGCACTGGCGCTGGCGCTGGCGTTTTCGCTGCTGCTGGGGCTTCGCCCAACATGGGCCGCCGCAGCCGGCGGCATCCAGGTGGTTGACGCCCCCGCGCCGGCCTATGATTTTGGCGGCAACATCACCTTTCACCTAACTGCCACGGGCCAGGCCAACATCGCCGCCGTCAGTTTGTTTGTCAACACCGGCGGCCTCTCGCCGGCCGTCTGGCACAGCGCCCCCTTTCAGCCAGCGCCGCAGGTCACCGCCACGGTGGCTTTTGACCTGGCGGTGAACCCCCTGCCGCCATTCAGCCCGGTCAGCTACTGGTGGCAGGTCACCGATGCCAACGGCCAAACGCTGGTCACCAACCCGGCCAGCTTTTATTATGAGGACAATCGTTTCGCCTGGCAAACGGTCACCCGCGGCTCGGTGACGGTGCATTGGTATCGCGGCGACGCCGGCTTCGGCCAATCGGCCGCCGATATCGCCGCCAGCGCGCTGCCCGCCATCACGCGCGATGTGCGCGCCCCACTGCCCGAGCGCGTGCACGTCTACATCTATGCCAACGACGCCGACGTGCAGAGCGCGCTCGGACGGGTGGGCGTCGCCTATGCCAACGGCCATGCCGATCCGAAATGGGGCGTCGTGCTCATCTCGGTTGCCGCCGATCTGCGCGCCAGCGACAACCTTCAAATTCAGATTCCGCACGAGATGACCCACATGTTGATCTACCGCGCCACGGCCGGCAACTATGCCGGCGTGCCCGCCTGGTTCAACGAGGGGCTGGCAGTGATGCACCAGGCCCAGCGCGATAGCAGTCTCGCGGCCCAGTTGGCCGCCGCCCGCGATTCGCGGCAATTTCTCAGCCTGAGCAGCCTGTGTGCTCCGTTCAATCCGTCCGAGGTCACCCTGGCCTACGCTGAAAGTGAATCCGTCGTCAGCTTCATTCGCCAGCGTTATGGGTCGGAAGGCATCAACCGGCTGCTGACCGCCTACGCCAGCGGCGCGGATTGCGCCGGCGGCGTGCAAACCAGCCTGGGGCTCAGCCTGGATCAGCTTCAGGCCGCCTGGCAATCCGACACGGCCCCCACCCCGGCGACCGTGCCCGAGCGCGCGCAGGCCCTGGCGCCCTGGCTGCTGCTCAGCGCGCTGGTGCTGCTGGCGCCGTTTGGCTTGTTTTTGGCGGCATTTGGCCGCCGGCCGCCGCCACCAAACCCGGAACCCGGCCAGGTGCTATAATCCGGGCGGGGCCATTCCACGGAATGGCCTTTCCATTGCCATGAGCAGCGACATCCAACAGCTACACGCCATTGTGCGCGGCCGAGTGCAGGGCGTCAATTTTCGCCACAGCACGGTCACCCAGGCCAGCCGGCTGGGCCTCTTGGGGTGGGTCCGCAACCAGCCGGACGGCTCGGTCGAGGTCCTGGCCGAAGGGCCGCGCCCGGTGCTGGAGGAACTCCTGGCCTTTCTGCGCCATGGTCCGCCCTCTGCCCGTGTCAGCGGCGTTGATCCGGTCTGGCAGCCGGCCACCCAATCCTATCGCCAATTCGAGGTCCAATGGTAGCGCCTGCCGCGGTGCGAAGTCCGGAGCGCACCGCCTGGACGGTGCTGTTGGGCGCCTTCGCCACCTTTGTGCTCCTGCTGGGCACCCTGCTCCTTGGCGGGCGCTGGTGGCTGCTCAATTCCACGGTCTACCAGGGCGTGCATATGATTGTCGGCGACAGCGACACGGTCTTTGTCACCCGGCCTGGCCGCTCGGTGCCGGAAGTCAACCTGACCGACATTCCGGTCGGCTCTGAAATCCGGACCGAACCCAACTCGCAGGCCAGCCTGACCTTTATCTCCGCGGATGGCAAGCAGGTATTGGGCACCATCCGCGTGTTCGGCGGCAGCGTCCTGGTGGTGCGGGCGGCCAATAGTCCCCGCTACGCCACCGGCGTTTTACCGCATCAAATTCGCCTGATCGTGACCAGCGGCCGTGTGCGCGCCACCGTCGGCGTGGAAATCACCCGCCCAGTGCAAATGGAGATCGATTCGGATCCCGGCGCCACGACCCTAGTCGACGAGCCCGGCAGCAATGCCACCGTCCAGGTGGATACGACTACGACCACCGTGACCGTCCGCGATGGCACCGCGACCGTGAGCGCGGCCGGAAAAAGCGTCGTCCTGGTCAAAGACAAGCGCATTGAGGTGGTGCCCAACTCGCCGCCCGGCGACCCGCTGCCCGCTGAGCAGAACCTGGTTCGCAACGGCGACTTTACCCAGCAACCGCTGACCGATACCTGGCAACTCGACACGCGCCCGCCATTTGATCCCAATGAAGAGGTCGGCGCCGCCAATGTAAGCACAGACAATGGCCGCCACGTCATCGACATCAATCGGTCCGGCACAAATTGGGGCCATGTTGGGCGCACGCAGGTCATCAACCGCGACGTGACGGGGCTGACGTCGCTGCGCCTGAGCATGGACATTCAGATCGACGGCCAGGACCTGCACAATTGTGGGCTACAGGGCACCGAGTGTCCACTCATGGTCAAGATCACCTATGTGGATGTCGGCGGCGGGACACACGAATGGCTGCAGGGGTTCTACTGGTTTTACGATCCCAATCCCGTGGCCGGGCTAACGTTCTGCCTCACTTGCAACCCGATTCAATTCAAACACCAACTCTGGCATTTTGCTGAATGGCAGAACTACACGTCTGACGATCTCTTGCAGCTGTTCGCGGTGGGCGGGACGCAGCCGGCAACTATCAAATCCATCACGATTTATGGCGAAGGACACTCGTTTGAGAGCAAATTCGCCGACGTGCAACTGCTCGCCAACGAATAACGGACACGCAGAATCAAATGCGGGAGCGTAGGGGCGTTCAATTGAACGCCGCTGCGCCCCTGCATTTGATTCTGGGAACCTATCAATGCGGCGGTGGCGGCGGCAGCCCGGTCACCGAGTCGCTGCGCGCCCCCACCACCCCTGGTATGGGCGTCGCCGCGCCGCCTTCATCGCGCCAGGTCTCGGCGCTAAACCCGCTGGAGGCGGAGGACACAAACGAGAACGCTGCCCCAACGCCCGGCAAAGCGCGCAGCATTTTGTAATAACGCTGATACTGCTGGCCCTTGGTCTGCTTGTCGGTGCCCGGGTCCGGGTTGCTGAACTCTGTGATGAACAGCAGCTTGGTCGGGAAGCGGCTCCGATATTCCGCGAAGCCTAATCCGCCCGCCGGTGAGTTCATCTCATCTTCCGAGATCCAATAACAGTGTACCCCCACCCAATCCGCGGCGCGGCAAGCGGCATCCGCGCCAGTCAAAAAATCCAGCGCCGCCACCCGCAGTCCTGGGATCCCGTCGCCGGGTGACAGCCCCGGAAACCCAAAGCGGGCCTCCGGAAATACCGGCCGCAGCCGGTTGACCACGTCAATAAACCAGGCGCCAAAAGCCTGGCCGTCGGCCCAGCTTTGCGTCCAACCCTCCGGCACCAGATTGGGCTCGTTGTGCACTTCAAAATAGCGGATGCCGCGGCTGTAAAAGGGCGCCAGGTCGCCGGCCATCCAACTCGCGAAATCGGCCGAGGAGACATGCCGGCCATCGAACGACGCGAACATCCGCACCACAAAGAACAGCTTCGGGTTGATGGCGCGCAGCGTATCCACATTCGCGGCCTGGGCCGATGACAACAGCTTAACTGCCTCCAGCCGCGCCGTTCCCGTCAGCGGAAAATCAGCCGATTGCTCGGGACCGTTCGCCCGGCCATGCAGACCCACCAGGCAGTAACCCGGCGGCCAGGCATAGCTGGCGGCAGCGGCCGCCGCGGCCATTGGCGTGGGCCAATCCATAAAAGGCGTGGGATCGATGATGTCGCGCGGATAGCTTGTGCGGTGCGCCGCGGTGGCGCCGGCCAGGGTCAGCACCAGCCGCAGCGCGCTGGCCCCGGCGCGGCCGGTGGCGCCGGCCAGGCCGATCGTGTCTCCAGCTTTGACGGACTGCCCGACCGCGGCCAGCACTTTAACCAAATGGGCATAGCGGGTGGCATAGCCCCCGGCGTGCGCCACCACCACGGCGTTGCCGTCGGGCATGGCCGCCGGATTGCCCTGGTAGGCTTCCACGGCGGTCACGTGGCCGTCGGCGGCGGCATACACCTTGGATCCTGGCGGCGCGAAAACGTCCAGTCCGTCACTGCCGGGCAGGTCCCAGCGCCGGTATATTTCAGGGTGCACGCCAAAGCCCTGGTTTACAATCGCAAAATCAGTCGGCCAGCGCAGGCGCAGCCCGCCCGGCAGCAGATAGCGCACCCCCGCGTCCAGCCGCGCCTTAAGCGCGGCGTGCAGCTCCGAGGGTGATTGGCAGGCCACGTAATCCAACCGCACGCGCGGGTAGCGCGTTCGGAACCAGCGCTGGATATCGCCTTGCGCCGCGTAGCCGCCCGCCAGGCCGGCGATGGTGACGGTCTGCAGCGGCGCCATGTAGCTGGCCGCTTCCGTCGGATCGGCCGTCAGACCGCTGCCGAACCGGGTGGCATAGTCCTTGGCGGCATCCACCCAATTCCAGTAATCCGCCCGCGGCAACAGCACGATTGAATAGTCAAACATAGCAAATCCCGCCTCGGATCAACATGCCCTTCAGCACCCAGCACGACACTTGTCTCACACGCGATGGTCTGCAAAGACCATGCCAAGGAAGCAAAACGC
>JAYTFQ010000963.1:0-6016 GCA_043734225.1 Anaerolineales bacterium
TCCGAGAACGACCGAGCGGGCGGCGCAATGCGCCGCCCGCTCGGTCGTTCTCGGATTGTTTGTGCCTCAAAATGTGCGCCTGGGTGTACCGGCGCTCGCACTTATGCTGGCCGTTTCAAGCCTCGGGTTCTTCGTCAGCTCGGCTGAGGCGGTCGGCAAAATCAGCGAAAGTTAGCAGTTCAGTCTGCACCCGTTGCCAGGCGTCCGGTAGTGAATCCAGCAGAGGCTTCATTCGTGCGGGTACCAAACGTGACGTATAGACATTTCGCACCAGGTGCCGGAATTTGCGGTATTCATCCAGCGCCGTGGCTGATTGAGCGCTCAAGACGGCTGGCCTCGCTCCCGGTACCGCCTGGGCGGCTAAGTCCAGCAGTTGCTTGTGCCAGCCAGACCCGTCTGGTGGGCTCTCGTCAACCAACGTAACAATTAATTCCAGCAGGCGTTCGACGCCCGAATAAAATCCGTGCAGGTTAAGAGCAACCGAATCGATGAACGGATCGGCATCATCGGCCACTTGCGCCGCGTTCCATGACTTTTGCGCCCGCAAAACTTCGCGGTCAATGTCGGGCAGTTCGCTTTTCAGCCGCTCAGCCAACCGGCGATAGCGTTCGATCACAACTCGACGCTTTCGCGCTCGATGAGTGTTCGCAAACTTGACGAGACAATCGCAATATCGACCAGATCAATTTCGAATTCTGGCGCGAGTTTGTCCAGAGCGCTCCAAAGCTGCAAGTACTCTGGCCAACCGGCTCCTTCGATCGCCAGATCAATGTCCGATTGCGGGCCAAAGGAATCGGGATACAGAATCGACCCAAACAGGCGTACTCGGGCATTTGGGTGAGCCGCCTTGATAAACTCTGCTGCCCGCCGCGCGGCCGCCCAGGCTTGTTCGCGACGCTCAGCCCAGCGCGTCACGGCCACACGCGCATTGCGTCTGGCCGTTTGCAGGTAGGCAGTTTCCTCAGGCAGTCGTGTCGTCATCGTCGATGTCCATTCTGCCTCGTATTATACGAGATTGCCGTACTGCCATAGGCCCTCCGTTATAATGCCTCAGCCTGCCCGGCCCGCTCCAATGAACGCCACCACCCGCACACAACCCTGGCTTGCCCGCTGGCTGCCCGTGCTGGCCCTGCTGCTGGCCGGCTTTGGCTTGCGTGTTTTCCATGCCGCGCACCAGGAAATTTGGGGCGACGAGGGCGCCAAGCTGGAGGTGGTCAACCAGGACGCGGCCCATCTTTTCTCGCCCGGCGCCGAGGTCCACCCGCGCTTCTTCCATGTTTGGCTCTTCATCTGGTACCAGATCTTCGGCTACAACGTCTTTGGCCTGCGGATGCTGGTGGTGCTCTTTGGGGTGCTGGGCCTGCCGCTGATCTACGTTCTGGCCCGCCGGCTGTTCGTGGCACACGCGCCGCCCGCCGCCCGGCGGGCCGGGCAGGTGGCCTGCCTGGCGACGCTGCTGGTGCTGGTGGTCTCGCCCTTCCACATCGCCTACTCGCAAGATCTGACGATGTACTCGCTGCTCTTCGCCATGCTCACCCTATCCGGCTACAGCCTCTTGCGGGCGCTGGAGCGGGGCCGCGGTTGCGCGGCGTGGTGGACCTGGGGGCTCTATGCCCTGGTCACCCTGCTCGCCGTGCACACCCACTACTACGCCGCTTTCGCCGTGGCCGCCCAGGGGTTATATGTGCTGTCCTGCCACCGGCGCGCGCTGCTGGCCTGGATCGGCGCGCAGTTGGTGGTGGCGGCCGGCTTCCTGCCCTGGCTGTACCTTAACTATCGCCTGCTGGCCGGCCAGACCGTCGATCGCACCGAGAACCTTTCGCTCGGCAGCCTGGGCGCCATTCTCAAGAGCGCCGGCCTGGGCTTCACCGTCGGCGCCACCTTTCCGGCCGATTGGGCCTGGCTGGGTTGGGCGTTTGTGGCTTTATTCCTGGCCGCGCTGATTGCGCTGCTGGCTCGCCGCGCCACCCGCGACACGGGCGCGCTGTTGGGCCTGTGGCTGCTGGCGCCGGTGCCCTTTGTGTGGGTGTTTAACGTGGTGCTCCAGCACTTTGGCGAGCGCTTCGTCAGCATGAGCCTGCCGCCGCTGGTGCTACTGCTGGGTTGGGCCATCAGCCGCGTGCCGCTGCAGCGTGCGCGCCTCGGCCCGGCCCTGGTGGCCGGCGCCTATGTGCTGGCCAGCCTGGTGGCGCTGCGCGGCTGGTATTACGATCCGGCCTTTCTTAAAAGCCGCTATGGCGAAATGCTGGGCCTGATCAGCCGCCAGGCCCAGCCCGGCGACGGGCTGCTGCTGGACGGCCCCGAGCAGGCCATTCTGTACCATATCTATCAGCCCGCCAACCTGGCCGGGCAGTTCATCTCGCCCGACTCGGTGCTCAGCGCCGCCGCTGCCAACCGCGACTTCCCAGCGCTGGTGGCCGGCCATGGCCGCGTGTGGCTGGTGCTCTTTGGCGCGCCGGCCGTGTATGACCCTCAGCATCAGGCCGAGGCCTGGCTGGCCGCGCACGGCTACAAGGCCTTCTATGAGCCGTATCCGGGCAGCGAGGTGACGCTGTATGTCATGGGCAGCACGACCCCGCCACTGCAGGCTGCCGATCAGGCCTTCAGCAACGGCCCGCGCCTGACCGGTTTTTCGTTCACCCCGGCCGTGGCCCGGCCCGGCGACACGTTATTGGTCACGCTCCAGTGGCAGGCCAGCGCGCCCATGCCGCTGAATTACACCGTCTACACCCAACTGCGCGACGCCGCCGGCCAGGTGGCCGCCCAGCTCGACAGCCAGCCGGCCAGCGGCACCCGCCCCACCAGCGGCTGGCAGCCGGGCGAAACCATCCTCGACCGCAAGGCCATCCTGCTGCCGCCCGATCTGCCGCCCGGCAGCTACACGCTGCAGGTGGGGCTGTATGAGCTGGCCACGCTCAAGCGGCTGACCCTGGCCGTGGGCGGCGCGGACCACATCCTTTTGGGTGCGGTGCAGGTGACGCCCTGACGCGCCTCAGCCTCGCCGCGTGCGGCCGGCCAGCGCCCTCACCCTGATTTGCTACTTATTGGTAAAATCTATCTGTGGGCCATAGCGGCCCGCTTTCTAGTCAGGAGTCCTCATGCCAGACCAATATGATGTCGTCGTAATCGGCGCCGGGCCGGGCGGCTATGTGGCCGCCATCCGCGCCGCGCAGTTGGGCCAGAAGGCCGCCATCATCGACAAGCAGTGGCTGGGCGGCGTGTGCCTCAACGTCGGCTGTATTCCCTCCAAGTCGCTGCTGGCCAACGCCGCCGTGGCCGACACCCTGCGCAACCGCGGCAAGGAGTTCGGCTTCAGCTTTGACAACCTGCAGCTCGATTACGCCGTTGCCGTCAAGCGCTCGCGCACGGTCTCCGACCGCCTCACCAAGGGCGTGGGCAGCCTGATGCGCAAGAACAAGATCGACGTGAAGATGGGCGCTGCCCGCCTGAAGAGCGCCACCGAGATCGAGATCACCTATAGCGACGGCAAGCAAGAAACCGTCAGCGCCCGCAACATCATCCTGGCCACCGGCGCGCGCGCCGCGCCCCCAGCGGCTTTCAACTTCGACGGCAAAAAGGTCGTCACCTATCTGGAAGCCATCCTGCAGGAGACCCGCCCGGCCACGGCCGTCATCATCGGCGGCGGCGCGGTGGGCGTGGAGTTCGCCACCGTCTGGAACAGCTATGGCAGCCAGGTGACCGTGATCGAGATGCTGCCGACGCTGGTCCCCCGCGAGGACGAAGAGGTGGGCGCCGAGCTGGGCAAGCAGTTCACCCGGCAAGGCATTAAGGTCAAGACCGGCACCAAGGTGGAGAAGGTCGATAACAGCGGCGACAAGGTCAAGGTGACCGTCAGCGGTCCCGGCGGCGCCGAAACCTTTGAAGCCGACCAGGCCCTCATCGCCATCGGCTTTCGGCCCAACTCGGAGAACCTTGGCCTGGAAGCACTGGGCGTGAAGCTTGAAAAAGGCTTTATCCAAATCGACGACCGCATGGCCACCAGCGTGCCCGGCATCTGGGCCATTGGCGATGTGACCGGCAAGACCGGCTGGGCGCACACCGCCTCGGCCCAGGGCGTCATTGCCGCTGAGAACATCGCCGGCCACGAGAGCGTGGTGCTGGATTACACCACCATGCCCAGCGCCGTCTACAGCCACCCGCAGGTGGCCTCTTTTGGTCTGACCGAGAAGCAGGCCCGCGAGCAGGGCTATGAAGTCAAGATCGGCCGCTTCCCCTTCCAGGCCAACGGCAAGGCCCTCGGCCTGGGCGACTATCAGGGCTTCGTCAAGCTGGTCAGCGACGCGAAGTATGGCGAGCTGCTGGGCGCGCACCTGATCGGCCCGGAAGTGACCGAGCTGCTGCCTGAGCTGACCCTGGCCCACAACATGGAGCTGACGGCGGAGGAAATCGCCCGCAACGTGCACGCTCACCCGTCGCTGTCGGAGACGTTGATGGAAGCGGCGCACGGCCTGGTCGGCGGCTATATCAACATCTAGCTCGCCGCCGGTGACCGAATTCAAATTCAGCACGCCCGTCGCCGTGCGTTATGGCGATATCGACGCGCAGGGGCACGTCAACAACGCCTGCTATTTCACCTACATGGAAGAGGGCCGGCTGCGCTACTGGCAGGCCCTCGGCCTGTGGGTCGCCGGCCAGGAGGCCAACGCCATCAGCCAGATTGTGGCCGACGCTGCCTGCACCTATCAGCAACCCGTCCTACTGGGGCAAACCGTTGACGTGGCCGTGCGCGTCGCGCGCCTGGGGACCAAAAGTCTGCATCTCGAATACCGCCTGAGCGTCGCCGGCCAGCCGGTGGCTCTCGGCCGCACTGTCCAGGTGGCCTACGACTATGCCGCCCGCCGCTCGGTTCCCATCCCGCCCGCCTGGCGCCAGGCCATCACAGCCTTCGAGCCCGCCCCGGAGGCTGAATGATTCTCCACGGACCACGCACCACGCCGTACCGGATAGTGCGTGGTGCGTGGTCCGTAAGACCAAAAACCACTTACCAATTACACCATGTTGATTCCTCACGATTACCACATGCACTCCACCTTCTCCTGCGACTGCCAATCCCCCATGGCCGCCATGTGCCAGGCCGCCATTGATCAGGGCATCGCCGAGATTGGCTTCACCGAGCACTTCGACCACAACACCCGCGACGAGTGCAAAGACTACTTCCAACTGGAGCCGTGGGCGGCCGAGCTGGAGCGCTGCCGGAGCGCATTCGCCGGCCGCCTCACCGTCCGCGCTGGCATCGAGCTGGGCGAGCCGCACTTGTTTGCCGCCCAGTCCCGCGCCATCCTGGCCCGCTATCCCTTCGACTATGCCCTCGGCTCGCTGCACTGGGTGGGCGACGAAAGCATGTTCGACATGGACTACTTTCAGCGCCAGCCGGCCGATGTCACCTTTCCCGCCTTCTTCGCCGAGCTGGAGCGTATGACCGCCCTGGGCGGCTTCGACATCCTCAGCCACTTCGACGTGCCCGTGCGCACCGCTTTCGCCGTCTATGGCGGCTACGACCCGCGCGCCTACGAAGACCACATCCGCCCGGTGCTCAAAAACGTCATCGCCCACGGCATCGCGCTGGACCTCAACACCGCCGCCCTGCGCCGCCGGGTCCAGGTGCTCACCCCTGGCCTGGATATCCTGCGCTGGTACGTCGAGCTGGGCGGCGAGCGCGTCACCCTCGGCTCCGACGCTCACAACCCCAAACAGGTCGGCGCGCACCTTGACGTCGCCCTCGACACGGCCCGCGCCGCCGGCCTGAAGTACCTTACCTTCTTCGAGCACCGCCAGGCGCGCCTTGTGCCGATGCCCTGAAAGCGGATGCACCGCGGAGTGCGCAAAGTTCGCGGAGAAAACCTGGGGCTTTAAAAGTCGTAACTTCTCAGCCGGCCAGCGTTCTTCGACGAAAAATAAACATGACACCCCCCGGATTTAATAATCGGGGTGTTATGTTTTCTAAGCCTGGAAGCCTGGACTAGCCAAAACGAAGACCTCCGGCTAAAGTTTTGTT
>JAYTFQ010000964.1:0-10637 GCA_043734225.1 Anaerolineales bacterium
GGGCCAAGCCCCGGGCGGAGCTAGGGCGTTTTGGCCCCGCCCTTGCGGCCGGGTCGCGTCCGCCAGATCAAGTACACGGTCGCGGCCACTACAACAATAATCACCGCCCAAATGATCACCACCGCCGCCGTGGACTGGGTTGTGTCCTGGCTTGCCGCCGTCGCGCTGGGCACCACAAACACCGCCGCGGTGCGCTCGGGCACCTGGAACGATCCGCTGGCCGCGCTGTAAACCGCCGTCTTCACCAGCGGGTCGCTCGAATTCTGCTGCGCCGGGTGCAGCACAAACGCCGCATTGGCAAAGTCCGGGTTGGCGAACGTCTGGGTTTGCGGGGTGCTGTTGAACACCACCACCACCCGGTCAAAGGCATCGGCCAACCGCCCCGTGCCGCTGTTTTCCAGGCTCATCACAATCAGCCCGGGCACCTGCTGCGGTCCGGTGTTATGAAACTTCAGCCGCTGGGTCACGTCCGCCGCCGTGCGCAGCCGGAACAGCTGCGAGCTGCGCCGAATTTGCAGCATCTCCTCAAAATGGCTCAAGGCGGCTTTGATATCGGCCGGGCTCGGCTTGAGCGCCGGGTTCGCCAGCAGCAGCTTCATCGCCGGCCAGTGGTCCGCGCCATTCGGCGGCAGGCCCACGCCCCAGTTATTGGTCTGATAGGTAAAGTCGAGCCGGTTGAACCAATCACCTGAGTTGTAGCTGTTCCCGTCCAGCGATTTTGAGCGCAGCAGCTCGTCGCCGGCCTGAAAGAAGGGCACGCCTTGCGCCAGCAGCACCAGGCTGGCGCCCAGGTTCTGCATCCGCACGCGCTCGCCCATGACGTCGGTAATGGGCGCCTTCCACTGAATCGCGTCAAACAGGCTTTCGTTATCGTGCGCCGAGACGTAAACGATGTTTTCCTGCGGGCTGAGCGTGTAACCCGCCGGCTTGCCGTTGTAGACCACCGCCGAAGCCGGCACGCTGTGCCCGGCGGCGTCCACCAGCGTGTAATCTTTCAGGTTGCCGGCCAGGCCAATCCGAATCCAATCACTGATTTTCAGCAGTTGGGCCTTCTGGTCATCCGCCGAGCCCTGCGCGCTGCCGTTCGGGTCAGTGAACAGGCCGGTCAGAAAACCCTGGTCCGTCGGCGGCGTGAAGGGGCTGCCGCCGCGGGCGGCGTCACGCAGGCGGTCATTGAATACGCCGATGCCGGTGCCGCCGATGTTAAGCTGCGTGGCGTTCTTGCCCAGGGCATTGTCGGCCACCTCGCCAAAATCCCAGCCCTCGCCGTACACGTAAATCTGCTTGCCATCCACCCCGCCCTGCTGCGGCGTCAGCGCATCCAGCGCGGCGCGGGCGCCGGTCATGTTGGCCAGCATGTGAAAACCCATCAAGTCGAAGCGGAAACCGTCCACCTTATAGGCCGTGGCCCAGGTGAGCAGCGAATCGAGCATGAGTTTTCCCATCATCACATGCTCGCTGGCCGTGTCCTGGCAGCAGGTGCTGGTCTGCACATTGCCGTCCGCGTCCAGCCGGTAATAGTAACCCGGCACCACTTTGTCCAATACCGATTTGTCGTCCTGCCCGCTGGCGCTGGTGTGGTTGTACACCACATCCATCACCACCCGCAGGCCGGTCGTATTCAACGCCTGCACCATTGAGCGAAATTCCAAAATCCGGGCCGCCCCGTTCGGGTCACGCGCGTAGGCCCCGTCCGGCGTGTCGTAGTGATACGGGTCATAGCCCCAGTTGAAGCCGTCCTGAGCCTTGACCGCGTTGACCGCCGCCTGCTGCTGATCGCTGTCCGCCGGCAGTTTTGTCAGCGCCGCCGCATCCACGCTCTGCCAGGTAGTCTTGTCTTCATTGACGCTGGCAACATCAAACGCCGGCAGCAGGTGCACGTGTGTCAGCCCGGCCTTAGCCAACTCGGCCAGGTGGCGCATGCCGGCCGAGTCCGGATGCGTAAAGGCCAGATAGGTGCCGCGATCGGCCGCCGGCACGCTCTGGTCATTGATGCTGAAGTCGCGAATCTGCAGCTCGTACAGCGTAATATCAGTCGGCGCCGCCAGGTCCGGCTTTTTCAGCGTGTCCCACCCGGCTGGTTTGAGGGCCGGGTCGTCCAGGTTGACGATCTGGCTGCGCGTGCTGTTCATCGCCAGGCTGATCGAATACGGATCAGTGACCAGATTGTGCTCGATACGGCCGGTGCGCGGCACGTAAACTTCCACCTCATACAGGTAGTATTTCCCGATCCAATCCGCCACGCCCGCCGCCCTCCACACCCCGCTGGCGGCATCGTTCGTCATCGCCACGGTCTGGCTGACAGGCGTTTGCGCGTCGGCAAACACATGCAGGCTCACCGCGCGCGCCGTCGGCGCCCACAGGCGCAGGGTTGGCGTCGCCGTTGCCGGCGAGGCGCCGGCATAGGTCACGCCCAGCGGCCCGCTGTAAGCAAACAGATCGTCCAGCACGCCTGGTATCTGCGGCGTGGTCGCATCCAGCAGTTTGCCGTTTGCATCCAACACCGTCAGCACGATCTGTCCCTTGAGAATATCGGGCACTTTGGCAACATCGGCCGGGTCCAGCTTGAGCGCGGCGTCACCGGCCAACTGCGGGAACCTGGCAAACACCGCCTGGCCCGCGCCCGTCGGCGCAAACGTCAGCGGTATTTGTTGCCCGCCGCTAATACCCTGAATGCCGAGCGCCATGCCGGCGGCCGGATCGAAATGCAGGAAATATTTATTGGTGCGTGACCCCACCCCGGGCCAGACCAGCGTGTCGCGCGTCACCCAATAAGCCTGGGCCTTGCTCAGGCTGCCGTGCGGGGCGCCGGCGGTGCTCACGAGCAGCTTATGGGTGCTGGCGTCATAACCAAAATAGATTTCATCGCCTTTGGCCTTGACGGTGAAGGGGATCGGCGCGCCGCCTTTGGCCCCGTCTTGCCCATAGCTTTCCGCCGCGCTGGCATTCAGGCTCACCTGCGCCTGGTAAGTGCCGGCCGGCAGCGCCGTTGTCACAAAGGCATAGCTGCCGGTGCCGGCCGGGTCTTCCAACCAGGCGCGCAGGCAAGCCGGGTCGTTGTCGTGCGCGCAGCCCAGCGCAGTTTGAAAATCGCCGGTGACCGCGGCAATCACCTTGTTGACACTGTCCGCCACCCAATGCGTCTTGTGGTCGTAGTAAAACGACACAGTTGTCGGAGCGGAGAGCAGCAGCGGAATGTCGGCGCCGCCCTGTTTGGCGTCCGCGCCATAGTTCTCCGCCCACGCGCCGTTCAGCGCCGCCTTGTAGCGCGGCGGCGTGTCTTTCTCGGTGGTGTTGGCAGGCAGATCGAACGTCCCCTTCCACAGATCGTCTTGTGGATCATAGGTCAGAAACGTCTTGGGGCAATCCGGCTGCCAGGCGCCAGGGCAGCCCAATTTATCTTGAAAGGTGCCGGCGATGGTCACACTCGTCGGCGGCGGGGTGGCGTCGGCCGCCAGGCTGGCCGGCGCGGCGCCGAGGGCCGCCAACTGCGCCAGCAGCAGCACGCTTATCGCAACGACTCGGAATGGCTTCATAGGTCGGTTCCTTCGCGCTCATCATCAGCGCCAGGGTCATCACTTGCCCGCTAATGATCAGAGTCTACTGAGCCGGTTGCAATTGATAGATGAGCATGCCGTAGCCGGGCAATGTTGGGTTGGGTTGATAGCTGTCAAACCCGCCCTGGCTGTTGGCAGTCAGGGCGGCCGCCGGCAGCGCGCCCAAAATCGGCACGGCGCGATAGCGGCTCTTCAGCGGCCCAGCCGCCAGCGCGAGCTTAACATCCGTCACCGGGTCCGGCCCCAGGTTGATGATCACCAGAACCGTTTCCGACTGACTCACCCTCAGGCTGGCCAACACGCCCGACGCCTCGGTTTGGGCCAGATACAGATCGCCCACCCGCAGCGCGGCATGCTGGTTGCGCGCCTGGATCAGCGCGCGGTAGGCCTCCAACAACGACGCCGGGTCGGCTGTCTCGCTCGCCACATTCCGGCCCTTCACGTAATCGGGGTTGACCAGCTCCCACGGGCTGCCCGTGGTAAAGCCGGCATTCGCGCCAGCGGTCCACTGCATGGGGGTGCGCTTTTCCTCGTCCGCCCCCAGCCCCACCATGCCGATCTCTTCGCCGTAATAGATAAACGGCACGCCCGGCGCCGTCAGCAGCAGCGCCGCCGCCACCTTGGCCTTGTCCACCTTGCCCGCCAGTTGCGACATCACCCGATTTTGGTCGTGATTGGACAGAAACGTGGCAAACTGCTCCGGCTTGAAAACCCGCACATCGGCCGCCAGCGACTTAGCCACGTCGGCCGCTCGGCCCGCCCGGGCGCCATCCAAAAACGTGGTTGCCAGCGGGAAGTCAAAACCCAAATCCAGCTGATCGCCCGCGGCGTAAGTGGCTACCACCGACGACGGATCGCCGCTGATCTCGCCCACCGTCAGCGCCTGGGGGCTGACCTTCTTGTAGAACGTACGAAAGGCCTGAAACCACTGGTGCGTGGAATCGGAGTTCTGCTGCACCTTGCTATCTTCGATCAGGTGCTTGGCGCCGTCCAGCCGAAAACCATCCACGCCCTGGGCCTGCAGCCAGAAACGGGTCACGTCCTCCATCTTGGCCGTCACGTCCGGGTTGCGGTAATTTAGATCCGGCTGGCTGCCGGTGAAGATGCCATAGTAATAATCGCCGCCGGCCGATTTGTGCCAGACTTCTTCGCCCCATGGTCCCAGGTAGCCTGGGTCGGTCTTCGACCAGATATACCAATCGCGGTACGGCGAAGCCGGGTTTTGCGAGTCCACAAACCAAGGGTTTTGGTCAGAGGTGTGGTTAAGCACAAAGTCGATAATCACCCGCATGCCGTGCTGGTGCGCGGCGACCACCAATGCTTTGAAACCCTCCAGCGTGCCGTATGCGGGATTGATGTTGTAATAGTCGGTCGGGTCGTAGCCGTGATATGAGGGCGAGGGCTGAATGGGCATCAGCCATAGCCCGCTCACGCCCAGTTG
Source organism: Anaerolineales bacterium (assembly GCA_043734225.1). Lineage (GTDB taxonomy): Bacteria > Chloroflexota > Anaerolineae > Anaerolineales > UBA6663 > JAYTFQ01. The sequence continues at coordinate 4,999 of JAYTFQ010000964.1, forward strand.
CTGCAAGTAATCCAATTTGGCCCGCAGGCCATCCAGATCACCAATCCCGTCGCCGTTGCTGTCATAGAAGCTGCGGACGAACACCTCATAGAAAACGGTGTCATTCCACCAGGCATAGCCATCGGTGCCGGCCGGCAGGCCGCTGACTGCCTGCACCGGCGGCGCGACAACCGTGGCCGTCGCCGGAGCCGCCGTCGGGGGCGCGGCGGTCGGGGTAACCGAAGCCGCCGTGGGCGTTCCGCTCAGACAACCGGCCAATAGCGCCGTCGCGGCCAGGCTGGCCGCCAGGGATAATCGTCTATGCTGCATTATGCCGCCACTCCAAAAAGAAGACCCTGAGAGTTGCCGTGAAGCGAACCCTTAGGGTCTCGGATGCCACCGGGTAAGGCCAGGTATCAGCGCCGAACGCCTGGGCTAACCCTTCACTCCGCCGATTGTCAGGCCGCCGACGATATAGCGCTGCAGCAGCAGATACACCATGGACACCGGCAGCGACACCAGGATGGACATCGAGGCGAACTTGGACCAGGGCGTATTGCCGGCAAATTGCCCAATCATGTTATACAGCTCCATCATCAGGGTGTGGTCCGACACCTTGGTCAGGAATTGCCACGACACCGCAAACTCGGTCCAACCGCTCATGAAACCTAGAAAGCCAGTAACGGCCAGGGCCGGCAGGGAGAGTGGCAACACGATCTGGAAGAAGACTTGATTGGCATTGGCGCCGTCGATAATGGCGGCCTCCTCCAGTTCCTTGGGAATGGTGTCCAAGAAGCCCTTCAGATTCCAGATCGCGAACGGCAGCATTCCCGAGATCATCGCCAGGCCCACGCCCCACAGCGAATCGCGCAAGTTAAAGAGAACTTTGTGCGCGGCGTCTTGCAGTTGAAAGCGGTTGAGCAGCACGTACAGCGCCGGCAGCGCGGCAATAGCCGGCAGCATCAGCACGGTTACCACGCCTAACATCATGACTTCACGGCCTTTGAAGCGAAAACGCGAGAAGGAATAGGCCGCCAGAACGCCGACGATCAACGAGCCCAGGGCCGTGCCGCCTGCCAGCTTGAGACTGTTGAGTGCCAGGCCCAGAAAACTGATCTTGTTGACGGTGGGCTGGGCGATGACCGACTTGAAAGCGTCAAGCGAGGCGCCCGGCGGGATCAGTTGGAGCGTGGTCGGCCGGGAAATGTTGCGCGGGTCGAGCGCCAGGCTGACAACCCACAACAGCGGAAAGAGCACACTAAAGGCAATCACCAATAGCAAAGCCTGCAGCAGCAGTTGTCGGGGCAGCGTCAGTTTGTGGCCCGCGCTGGTGTTGCTTTCCGAGCCGCCAGAGACGCGCGTCAATACGTTTCGCACAGACCATGTTTGGCTAGACATCGTAGCTCTCCGTAGCCCGGGTAACCCGGTTGATCACCAACGTCAAGGCCAGCAGGATGAAGAAGATGTACACACAGAACGCAGCCGCCACGCCGTAAAGCTGGTTCTCGTTCACCAGCCGATAGGCCTGAGTCAGCAGAATTTCAGTCGCGTGCAGTGGCCCGCCCGCTGATAGAAAGTAGATCAAGCTGAACAGGTTAAATGTCGTGATAATGCCCAACACCGTGGCGGGCACCAGCGCCGGACGGAGCAAAGGGATGGTGATGCGCGTGAATTGCTGCGTCCAACTGGCGCCATCAATTTCGGCCGCCTCGTATAGGTCTTTCGGGATGCTCTGTAAGGCGCCGGTCGCCACAATCGTCATAAACGGCCAGCCGAGCCAAATGTTGGTGAAGAGCAAGGCGAAGTACGATAGAGTCAGAGGAATGCCCGGGATCGGCGGGTCGATCTGGTCGATCCAGCGGATGTGGAAGAGAGACGGCGCCAGCCCAAAGATGTGCCCGGTCCAGGCCAGGATTTGGTTGACAGCGCCGTAGTCCGGGTCGTACATATTGAGCCAGACCGCCGCGATGATGATCTGTGGGACCACAATCGGCAAAATAAACACGGCCCGGTAGATGCCCTTGCCCCACAGCCCATCGGTATTCAGGACCACGGCGATGAGAACGCCCAGCACCAGATGGAAGATCACATTCGAGAACGTCCAGAACAGGTTGAAGGCCAACATGTTCAAGAAATTAAAATTCTGGAGCGGCAGGTCGTTGGTCAGGATCTTGATGTAATTGCTCAAGCCCACAAAGTCTGGCGCCGGGGCCGTCACCCGCAAGTTCGCCAGGCCGTAGTTGGTGAACGACATCCAAATCTGGAAACCAAGCGGGTAAAACGTGATGATCCCCATCACCACGGCTGCCGGGATCAGATAAAAGTACGGGGTGCCTGACTTCGTCAAACGGCTCAATAGCCCGGGTCGTTCTACCTTAGCGCCGCGCTCAAGAGGGATCGTTGCCATGGTCCTCGCTCCTGTCAGGCCAGAACAAAAGGGGAGCGCCAGTTGGCGCTCCCCTTAGTTGTTACCGGTGTTACTTGTTGCTCGCCTTGTTCATGGCGGCGCAGGCGGCTGTGACGCCGTCCGCTGGGGTCGATTTGCCTTCGATAACCTTCGTGACCATGTCACCGAAGGGCCCCCACCAGTTGCCGAATTCCGCGGTCTGAGGCCGCGGGGTGCCGGCCGCCGCCGCATCGGCGAAGGCCTTCACCAACGGGTCAGCCACGGTCACATCCGTACGCGCGGGCGGGTCGCCCGCCACGTCGGCGTACACCGCCAGGCCCTTGGCGCTGAAGATGTACTGCGCCAGCTTGATGGCCGCATCCGTATTCGTGCTGTTCGGATTGAGATAGAAGCCGTCGATGCCAGCCAGGGGCATGGCTGGGCCCTTCGGACCAGCCGGAATGGGCGCCACGCCCAACTTATCGCCCAGGGCCTTCTTCATGTCTCCCAGCACCCACGGGCCGTCGATGATCATATCGACCGCGGCGGTTTGGAACAGCGTATCGGCCTTGCCGCCGTCTGTTTGGAATTGCGCGCCGGCTGTCTTCAGATCCAGCAGATACTGCATGGCATCGGCAAAGCCGCCCTTGTCGGCAATGCACTTTCCGGTGCTGTCAGTCAATTGGCCGCCAAACGCCGGAAAGAAGCCATAGTTGTGGTAGTTATTCTCGTTCAGGACGATCTTCTTGCCACTCTTGAGCAGAGCGAGCAGGTCGGCGGTCGTCGCGGGCGGGGTCGGGATGGTGGACTTGTTGTAATACAGCGCCACGGCCTTGATAATGCCGGGCACGGCGTAAATCTTGCCGTCCACGGTTACGCCGTCAACGCCGGTTTTCGACACGCCATCGAGCTTGCCGGCCAGTTGCTTGTCCAGCGGCGCCACCAGTCCGGCCCGGACCCAGTTGCCCAGGTCGTCGTTCGGGGCGGTGAACATGTCGGCTGACGCGCCGCCCGAGGCCACGTCCGTCTTGAACTTGCTGAAAATCTGGGCGAAAGGAATTTCCTGAACGTTCACCGTCACGCCCGGATTGTCCTTCTGGTAGGCAGCCACCAGTTGGTTGATGGCCTGCTCCTCGGTGCCGCCGGCGTGATAGGAATGCCATAGCGTGACGGTTCCGGTTGCGGCTGGGGCGGCCGTGGGCGCTTCGGTCGCGGCCGGCGCGCTGGTAGCCGCTGGCGCGCTGGTGGGTTGCACCGGCACGGCGGTCGGCGCGGGGGTGGCGGCTGGGGCGCAAGCCGCCAGGATAAACGCGGCCACCAGGGCCACGTTCAGGGTAAGCCAGGTACTCTTCTTCATCATTCGTCTCCTCTTGGAACAGCTTTGACAAAGGGATCGTGGATCCCAATTTTCGTAACACTCGAGCGCGTGGTGAAATAGGGTCCCTGTGGCACCTCCTTCCATATAGATAGCCCAAATTACCCAGCCAATAAACAATTGTAAACCCAAAATCTGCCGGGAGGGCAGGCTCTGTCAAACGTACTGCGCAAAGGCCCACGTTAACGCCAAAGCCACAGCCCCCATTGGCACCGCGCGCTGGCCCAGACTAGAAACCACCACCTGCACCGCTTCGCGCGAGGGCCGCATGGTGTGCTCCGTGATGGCCTGCCGCAGCGGATCCATCAAACACGGCCCCGCCTCAGCCACGCCGCCCCCCACAATCACCATCCCCGGATTCAGCAGATTGATCAGGCTGGCCAGGGCGCTGCCAATGTGCCGGCCGGCATCGGCCAGCAACTGCTGGCACACCGCGTCGCCGTTTTGCGCCGCCAGCGCCACGTCGCGGGCAGTTGGCTCGCCAGCATGCGCCAGCTGCGCCAGTTGCGTGCGCTGCCCGGCCTTCACCGCCAGCAGCGCGCGTTGGGCAATCGCTCGGCCGCCGGCCATGGCCTCCAGGCAGCCATAATTGCCGCAGGTGCACGGCGGCCCGCTCTCTGAAATCGTCACATGCCCAATTTCGCCCGCCGTCCCCAGCACGCCTCGATAAATCTGCCCGTTCAGCAACAGACCGCACCCAATGCCGGTGCCCACTTTGATGAAGGCCAGGTTCGTCTCGCCGCGGCCGACCCCAAAGGTCCATTCGCCCAACGCGCCCAAATCCGCATCATTGTCGAGCGCGGTTGGCTTATGCCAATGTTCTTCAATCCGCTGCCGGATGGGAAAGGCATCCCACCCCGGCATAATCGGCGGCGCGGAGACAATGCCCAATTGCGCCACCACCGGGCCAGGCACACCCACGCTGATCGCCAAGACTTGCTCCAGCCGGCTGCCCGCCACCTCAAGAGCCACTTCCACCAGCACAAACATACGCTGCAGACATTCCTCCGGGCCGATTTCAATGCGCAGCGGCTCGTGCACTTCCCCCACCACCACACCATCCAGATCGGCCACCACAATCCTCAGATGGCTGGCTCCGATATCGATGCCCACCACCCGGCCAGCATCCGGATTAATTTGCAGCACAATCGGCCGGCGGCCGCCGCGCGACGTGCCTTCTCCATGTTCCAATACCAGGCCGCGGGCCAGCAGATCATGGACAATGACAGAAATCGTGGATCGACTGACGCACAGGGTCTCGGCCAATTCCGCGCGCGAAATGCCTGTTTTCGATTGTCGCAACAGCTCCACAACGGCAGCTTTGTTCGATGACCGAACAATGTTGTTAGCGCCCAGGTCCTGCGTGGTAGAATGTAGCGGTTCCACTGGTTAGAGTTGCCGAATTTAGATTACAGATAGTACGGTGACTCACCATGTTTGTCAACCATATTGACAAAGCTGGCGAATTCATGAGGGTCTGTCCGTCCAATTGACGATCGGAGTATAATCATCCGATGACCATGACCCTGCCCGTCTCATCCAACCTTGCCACCTCGACGCTGGAAGGCGTCATTGCCGCCGCTGTCACGCCGCTCGACGCGCGCGGCCAGCTTGACCTGGCCGGCCTTCCCCGGCTGATCGACTTTCTGGCCGGGCGCGGCTGTCAGGGCGTGCTCTTGCTGGGCACCACCGGCGAAGGCCCGTCATTTTGCGTTGCGGAGCGCATCGAGGTGCTGCGCGAGGGGTTACGGCATCGCGCCGCTGCCTGGCCGGACCTGAAACTGCTGGCCGGCACCGGCTGTGCCAGCCTGCCCGACACGATCGAACTGACGCGCGCCGCCTTCGATTTAGGCGCCGACGCGGTAGTCACCTTGCCCGCCTTCTACTATAAGGGCGTCA
>JAYTFQ010000965.1:0-8204 GCA_043734225.1 Anaerolineales bacterium
ACCACGTACCACGCACCACGCACCACGCCCTACGCACCACGCCCTACGCACCACGAAAAACGGTCCCTATATGCGTGAGCTTTTCACCGCCGCCGATCTGCGCCGCATCGCGCGCGAGCAAAAGTCTGACCTGCTGGTGCTGGGGCCAGACGATCTGATCACGCCCGAGGCGGTGGATGTGGCCAGGGAGGTGGGGGTGCGGCTGGTGCGCGAGACGGCCACGCCGCTGCCGGCGCCGGCCGCAAGCGCCGCTGCCGGCCCGCCGCCGCCGCTGAAGGTGGTGCGCGGGATGGGGCTGGCGCTGGAGGCTTTTGGCGCCGGGCTGGCCACGCCCGGCACGGAGGTGGGGCTGAGGGATGTGGTGACCTCTGCCGATGGCTCACCGCTGGCGGCGGGGTATATGACGCTCGATGCCGCGAGCGGCGCGGCCGAATTCCCGTGGACCTTGAACTACGACGAAATTGACGTGGTTTTAGAGGGCGAGCTGGTGATCACCCGTGGCCGCGAGGTGGTGCGCGGCGGGCCGGGCGACGTGATCTTTATCCCCAAAGGCTCCAGCATCACCTTCGGCACGCCGCGGCACACGCGGTTTGTGTATGTGGCTTTTCCGGCGGATTGGAACAAGTCGTAACTGAATCTGAACTGCGCGCGCTTTGGCGCGACGAGCGCGGACCTTTCGGCGAATTAGGGTGGAATTTCGCTATGGTATGATGCACCGGACCCGCGGCGGGAGCGTTCCCCGGCCGTGGTCTATAGGCAAACGGTGCGTTTATTGTTAGGCAGGGCGGTTATCGGTCGTTTGGTGGCTCAATTGGCGCTGGCGGCCGTGCTGTTGGCGGCCTGCCAGGGCAGCTCCGCCAAACCCACTGCCACCCCGGCCGTGCCGGCCGCAAGCCCCAGCAGCGCCGCAACCGCCGCCACCGCCAAACCGCAAGCCTCTCCCACCCCGCCCAGCACCGCCCAACAGGCCGCCGCCAGCTATCTGGCCGATTGGCAGCAGGGCGATTATGCCAGCATGTACGCGCTCCTGGCGCCCAGCAGCCAGGCCAGCCTGACGGCCATCCAGTTCCAAACGCAATACACCACCAATCTGACCATTATGACCGCCACGGGGGTGACCCCGACCCTCGCCAGCGCCACCGAAAACGGCGACACGGGCGAGGCCAAAGTCCACCTGACCTACCCCACCCACCTGGTGGGCACCCTGGAGACCGACGTCACCTTGGCGCTGCAGCGCGCGGGCGGCCATTGGGGGGTGATGTTCAACTCGGCCGCCATCTGGCCGGACCTGGTGAACGGGCAAAAGCTGTATATGGTGCCGTTCGTGCCGGACCGCGGCACCATCTACGATCGCAACGGCATCCCGATGGTCACCCAGACGGATGCGGTGGCCATTGGCGTGGTGCCGGGTGAGATCGACTCCAGCAACGACAACACCGCCAGCGGGCTGAGCCGGCTGCTCGGCAAATCGGCCGCCGACATCCAGGCGCTGTATGCCAACCGGCTGCCGGATCAGTACGTGGCTATCGGCGAAGCCAGCGCCGCCGAGCTGGCCAAGTTCAGCTTTGTGCAGAACCTGGCCGGTGTGCGCATCTCGCCCTACACCGCCCGCTACTATTACGGCGGCGGGGCCGCGGCGCAGGTGACTGGCTACACCGTCTTTATCCCGGCTGACCAGATGGCCGGCTACCTGGCGCGCGGCTATTCGTCCGGCCAGCGCGTGGGCAGCCTGGGGCTGGAGCTGTGGGGCGAGACCCAGCTGGCTGGGCGCAATGGCGGCCAACTCACCCTGCTGGATTCGGCTGGCAAACCGCTGAAGGCGCTGGTGATTGTGCAGCCGCCAGCCAACTCGCAGGATATCACTACCACCGTAGACTTCAACCTGCAGAAGGCCGCACAGGCGGCGCTGGGCAACTTCACTGCCGCGGCCGTGGTCATCCGGGTGGACGACGGCGAGGTGCTGGCGCTGGCCTCCAGCCCGACCTTCGACCCCAACCTGTTCGAGCCGGCCAACCTCAACCGCCAGTTCGCCGACAACGGCGCCATCAGCGCCGGGCTGCTCAACCGGGCCGCGCAGGATGCCTACCCGCCCGGCTCGGTGTTCAAAATTGTCACCTTTTCGGCGGCGCTCACCTCTGGCCTGTTCACGCCCGACAGCCAGTACACCTGCAACGGCATGTGGGACGAGCTAGGGCCAAGCCTGCTGAAGCACGACTGGCTGCCGCAAGGGCACGGCACGCTGACGCTGGTGCAGGGCCTGACGGCTTCCTGCGACCCGTACTTCTGGCATGTGGGCAACGCCTTGTTCAACTACAACGCCGACTGGCTGCCGCAGGTGGCGCGCGCCTTCGGGCTGGGCGCGCCCACCGGCATCAATGGGCTGGAAGAGACCGCCGGGTTGATCCCGGACCGGGCCTGGAAGCAGCAAAAGATCGGCCAGGCCTGGGAAGTGGGCGACACCTTGAACGAAGCCATTGGCCAGGGCGATGTGCAGGCCACGCCGCTGCAAATCGCGCGCATGGTGGCGGCGGTGGCCAACAACGGCATCCTGGCCCAGCCGCAGTTGGTGCTGAAGGTGGCGGCCGCCGGCCAGGCGCCCAGTTATCAATTCCAGCCGGTGTTCACCGGCCAACTGCCGCTGAAGCCCGACCAACTGGCCGCGCTGCAGCTGGGCATGCACAACGTCACCCAGGAGCCCATTGGCACGGCCCGCAACCGCTTTCGCGGACTGAAGATACCAGTGGCGGGCAAGACCGGCACGGCCGAGACCGGCCAGCCGGACCCGCACGCCTGGTTCGCCGGCTACACCTTCGCCCACAAGCCCGACAAGCCCGATATCGCTATCGCGGTGTGGGTGCAGAACATCGGCGAAGGCGCCGACGTGGCCGCGCCCATCTTCCGGCGCATCCTGGAGTCGTACTACGGCCTGCCGCTGACGCGCTATCCGTGGGAAGACTCGGTGGGCGTGGTGCGGCCGACCGCCACCCCGGAGGGCACGCCGGCGGACGCGACGGCCACGCCGTAAAATGCCGAAACTTCGCGGCTGTTCAGCCCGTCACGACCCTGTTTCGCTCCCCCCTAAAGTCAGGTACTATTTCACTACCTGCGGCAGGTGCGGCTGCGGGCCGGCCCGATTATGATCACAGCATGGCACACCTCGTGGCAGGAGAGTGGCAATGACCGACAACCTATGGGCGCGCGGCCGGGCGGTCGCGGCCGCCACATTGAGCGGACTGGGACTGTTTTTTCTATGCCTGGGCACCGTCGCGGCGCAAGGGCCAGCCGCCGCCCCAGTGGCGCCGGCCGCCGGCCAAATCTGGCATGTGGCCGCCGGCACGGTGGAGGGCCTGGTGGGCTATTGGAAACTCGAGCAGGTGTTTGACGGCAAAACCATCAACTCGGCCCAGCTCAGCAACCAGAGCGTCCTCTCCAGCGGCACCAGCATTTCCAGCAGCGTGCCACCCTCGGTGACGGTGCCCGACCCCGGTTCATTGCAGCTGAATGGCGTCAATGGCCTGGTGGTCGTGTCGGACTCGACGCAGTTGGATGTGGCGCCGGCGGCCTTCAGCGTGGCGGCCTGGGTGAAGCGCGCCGCCAACGGCGCCTATCACACCATCTATGACTCGGGCACCGAGACGAACAAGTGGTGGTTCTTTATTGGCGCGAATAACAAGATCGGCTTTGCCAATCGTGACGTGGCGCCGGAGTTCTACAGCACCGCGAGCATCACCGACTCCAAGTGGCACCACCTGGCTGTGGTCAAAAATAGCTCAGCCAGCAGCAACCTCACCTTCTATCTGGATGGCCTGGCCAGCGGGGTGGTGACGATCACCAACGTGCTGACACCCAGCGGCACCAAGCGCATCGGGGCCTTGCTCACCATCAGCCACGCCCTGGCCGCCTTCTTCAATGGCAACCTGGACGAGGTGCGGCTGTACAACCGGGCGCTGAGCGCAGCCGAGGTGGGCCGGCTGGCGGCCGGCCGCGGCTGCGTCAGCGATGGCCTCAGTTGGCCGGCGGCCTTTCAAGACTTGCAGTGCGCGCTGGACGTTCACGTGGCCCACAGCGGTGACCAAATTTGGCTGGGGCTCGGCACCTACCGGCCTGGCGCCAGCAGCCAGACCACTTATCACCTGCTGAATGGCGTCAGCCTGTTGGGCGGCTTCAACGGCAGCGAGACCAGCCCCAGCCAGCGGCCGGCCTTCAACCCACTCGCGCCGCTGACCGGCCTGACTGGCGACGCCTTTGGCGACGACCTGCAGGGCACTTTCGGCAACTTTGCCGATAACAGCTGCAACGTGGTGACCGCCGGCAGGTTGAGCGTGCCCGGCGGCGTGAGCGCCGCGCTGGATGGCCTGGTTATCCAGGATGGCAATGCCAATGCCGGCGCCGGGTGCGACAATTTCCCCAATCTGGCCAGCGGCGGCGGCCTGGCCAGCGTGTCGCCCAACCATTTGACGCTGAATAACGTCGTGTTTCAATTCAATCGGGCCAGCAGCTCTGGCGGCGGGCTGCTGTTCAGCTCGGGCCAGCTCACCCTGACGGCCACCCATTTCAAGCGCAACGCCGCCATCGGCGCCGGCATTGGCGGCGGCATGGTGGTGACCGGCGGCGGCCTGTCGGTGGACAGCGGAGTCGTCAGCATCACGGGCTCCAGCTTTTCCAATAACACCGCCAGCCGCGGCGGCGCCCTGGCCGTGGAGCCGGGTCAGGGGCACACCACCCTGGCGGTGTCTGACACCAGTTTTGACCAAAACAGCGCCATGGACGGCGGCGCCGTGGAGGACCAGATTGCTGACGGCCGGCTGGATCTGTCGTTCGACCACGCCACGTTCACCCGCAATCAGTCCACTATCGGCGATGGCGGGGCGCTGTCCAATATTTATTTTGGCACGGCCAGCGGGCAGGTGGGCATCAGCGCTTCCACGTTCACCAGCAACACCGCCTCCGAAGATGGCGGCGCCATATCCGACTTTGGCGACCGGCTGACGATCAGCGGCAGCCAGTTCAGCGCCAACAAAGCGCCCCAGAGCGCGGGCGGCGCGCTCGAGTCCAATGCCAGCGCGGTCACCGTGACCAGCAGCCTGTTCTTCAGTAACACCGCCCGCAACGGCGGGGCCATATCCAGCTTCGCCAGTACCCTGACGCTGGTGGACAGCCAAATCATCCAAAATCAAGGCTCAGACCCTGGCCTGGCCAGCAATCTGGCGCCGGTGGGCGGCGGCGTGTTCGTCGATGGCGCGGCCTTGATCACCAACACCCAATTCTTGTCGAACACCGCCTTTCTGCAAGGCACGTTCATGGATGCCAATCTGGCCGGCGGCGGCGGGCTGGCAGTCCAGGGAAATTTGTCTGTGAACGGGGGCGAGTTCCGCGGCAACAGCGCCCGGCAGGGCGGCGGCGTGCAAGTGATCGGCTCGGGCAGCATCATTGGCAGCCTGTTCCAGGACAACATCGCCGGCGAGGGCGGCGGCGTGTTCGTCGATGGCGACCTGTCATTGCTGAGCAGCCGGCTGATCAGCAACACGGCGCTGCTGGCGGATGCCACCAACCAGCCCGGCCGCGGCGGCGGTGTGTTTCTTCAGAACGGCGGCATAAGCAGCCGCGTCAGCAATAATTTGTTTGTGGGCAATCAGGCGCTGAGCGCCAACGCCAACGCGCCCAGCGGCGCCGCCATGAGGCTGGATGGCGTGATTACCCTGGTGAGCAACAACACCATCGTCAGCCACAATCTGATCACCACCAGCGCCGCCAGCGTCAGCGGCACCAGCAGGCTGTTCAACAACATCATTGCCACCCACACCGTCGGCATCGAGGCGCTCGGTGGGCTGACCTTCGCCGACTACAATCTGTTCAGCGGCGATACGATAACCGCCACCGGCGTCATCAGCAGCCTGGGGCACAACCGCGTGGCCGACCCGCATTTCATCCTGGCGGCGCTGGACGATTTTCGGCTGCGGCTGGATTCCCCGGCCCTGGATGCCGGCGACAACAGCCGTGTGCCCAACACCGTCACTGCCGACCTGGCCGGCGGGCCGCGTTTTGTGAACGTGCCCTCAGTTCCAGATACTGGCGCCGGCACGCCGCCCATCGTCGATATCGGCGCATACGAGGTGAACAACCAGCTCTTTTTGCCGCTGGTGATGCGCTAGCGGCCCATTGTGGGTTGCAGGACCTGGGGGTACCTGTTCAGCAAGTCATTTGAACCTGGTTCCGGCCGGTTTGCTTGGCCCGCGCCAACGCAGCGTCGGCGCGGGCGATGAGCGTTTCCGGCGTGTCGCCAGCCTGATACCAGCTCACGCCGCCGCCCAGGGTGACACGAAACGTCTCTGCCAGTTGCATGACGCTTAGCGACCGACGCAAATCCAAATAAGCCAACTCCATGATGGCCGGCGTGTGGTTGGCATCACCTTCTAAAGCGGCGCGAAAGGCCTCGGCCGCTTGACCTGCGTGTCCAGCCCGCAAGTGCTTGAGCCCATTCTGGAATAGAGCATTGGCTGGGCTGCCCGGCAGTTGCGGATCGCTGTCGCCATAGCGCGCATCCGGCTCCAGCAGCTTGGCCAGACTCAGATCCGTAGCGGCCACCACGGCCTGCACCGCCTTCGCCACTTCGAGCACCGCCTGCGCTGACTCGCGCCGCAATACCAACCCCAGCCCATCGCCAGCGTAGCGCACCGCGTAGTCGCCCGGTATGGCTGCGGCCTGCACTTGCCTGGCCAGCACCGTCAGCAGCGCGTCACCGGCCGCGTGCCCGTTCCGTTCGTTGAATGGCAAGAGGTGATCAACATCGAACAGCACTAGCCCAAAGCCCTTACCGATCAATTGGCTGATCCTAATTTCCTCGCCCAGCCGGGCCTCCAGGCCCGTGACATTCGCTAATCGCGTCAGCCCATCCATCACCCGCAGCACAAACTGCGGATCATTCGAGGGCCGGTTGTCCTGCAATTCTTGTTGAGTCATGGATAGCAACCTTTCGCTTAGATGTTTGCGCGCCGCGCGCAGCCGATGATCAACCACGCTGGGCGAGACTCCCAAGAAAGCAGCCATATCCTTGAGCGAGGCGTCCTGGTAGTAGAACAAAACAATCGCCGAACGCTCGGCCTCGGGCAGTGTTGCCAGCGCCCGGCGCAGCGGCGCGGCTGCTTCGCGTTCCTCGGCGGCCCGGGCCGGCCCGCTATCTGGCGCCGCCGTTTGTGAGATGGCCGCCAGCGAGACCACATCCGGCCGGCGTGCCCGCCACAAGCGATCACAGTGTTTGAAAATAATCCGCCGAAACCAGGCTGGAAAGGCTTCCGGCGCGCGCAGCTTGGGCAGGTCTCGGTAGAGCTGGATAAACGCTTCCTGGGCGGCATCCTGCGCCGGTCCCCACTCGCCCAAGCGAGAATAGGCATAGCCGACCGCCATGTCCTGGAAACGCCGCACCAGGGCATCAAACGCCTCCATGTCGCCGGTTTTGGCGCGGCTGACTAGCTCAGCCAACGCCTGCGTGTCTTGCATGTCTTAAAGACCCATCTCGAACGCGAAATTCGCATCACATTGGCGTGAGGTTGTTGCCAAAGTGGGCAGCGGCGGCATAGTGCGCCGGCGCCGCCTACCTTGAGCAGAATACGGATCAGCGGGCCACGATGAGCGCCACCCCGGCCACGGCCAGCGCCACGCCCAGCACATAGCGCCATGTGAGCGGCTCGCGCAGCACCAGGATGCCCAGCAGGCTGGCCAGCACGATTGCGGTCAGCCGGATGACGGGCGAGCCGAGCGACACCTCCACCCGGGAAAAGGTGACATACAGCAGAACGGTGACGCCGCTGAAGGCCAGCCCCACCAGGAAGGCATAGCCCCAGCCGGCCGGCGTGCTAAATTGCGGCTGACCGGTGGCGCGCTCGTACAGCACCCACAGCAGCCCGGCGGTGAGCGTGGTCAGGCCATAAACCATGGCCCCCAGGCTGGACGAAATGCGTGACGAGGCCAGCTTGACGAAGAAATCGGCGCTGGCCAGGAACACAGCGCAGACGGCGGCAAACGGAATCCAGCGCATCAAGGCTCTCCTTCACTTTATAATAGGCAAGCGACCATTGTCGGCTTTCTTGGCGGCAGTGCAACTGGGAACGATCTTAGTACGCGGATCACGCGGATGGCGCGGACACGCCGTTGGCGGCTGTGAACAAGGCAATCAAGGATGTTCAGGCCGAATTGGATGCCGTGGC
>JAYTFQ010000966.1:0-6837 GCA_043734225.1 Anaerolineales bacterium
GCCCCCGCCCGCGGGCGGGGGCTGATCCAAAGGGGGACATTTCTACTTGGGAGAACAAGGGGACATTTCTATTTGGGGTTGACACCGGCCCTGGGTCACTTGTCTTTTACCGGATGAGCTTTACAATGACGGTTATTATTTGTTTTCACTCAGCCAGCATTTCGAGGGGGTTTCATGAACGGCAAAACACTTAGTCTGGTCGCGCTGCTGGTCCTGGCTTTCGCGATCATTCTGCCTGCCCAAGGCCAGGCGCAAGCTGTTCGCGCGCCCAGGCTGGATGTGGCGTCGAACACGCCTACGGCGACAGTGACAACCACGGCCACCGAGACGGCCACGCCGACCGCCACCGGCACAGCAACGCTGGCCAACTGTGGCCTGCTGGATAAGCTGGTCTCATATTGGAAACTCAATGAGACCAGCGGCAATGCGGTTGACTCGGTTGGCGCCAATACGCTGACGGCCCACAATGCGCCCGGGACCACAACCGGCATAGTGAATGGGGCGCGCACATTTGACGGTGACAGCAACATCCAATATTTCTCAATCCCAACCAATGTCTCGGTCGAAAACGGGGCCAATGATTTCACCTTTACTGCGTGGGGAACGTTTGCTAACAACACCGATTATCATACGCTAGTCGGAAAGATGACTGAAAACGGTCTGACCCACATCCGTGACTACTCGCTGTCTTACGACACGGTTCTTGACCGCTTCTATTTTCAGGTGGCCGACTCGGGCGGTTACAATCTTACGCGCGCGGTAGCCAACTCGTTGGGCAGCCCCATAACCAACACCTGGTACTTCCTGGCAGGCGGTTATGACTACGCTCACAGCTACATTTGGATCAGCGTCAACGGCAATTCCAAGGAAACGGCGAATTTTTCCGGCGCCGTGCACACCGGGTCTCCACCATTTTTCATCGGCGGCGTGAATAACCCGACCTTTGGCTATCACGCTGGGCTGATCGATGAAGTTGGCTATTGGAAACGTACGCTGTCCCTCGCCGAGATCAGTGCGCTTTACAATTCCGGTTCCGGAATTTCCTACGACTTTGGCACAAGCGGGGCCTGCCCCACCGCCACCAGCACCCCGACGCGGACGCCAACTTCAACCTCTACCACGACCGCGACACCCACCGTCACTCGAACGCCAACTCAGTCTGCTACGCCTTCTGTCACCGCGACGGGGCCAACGCCTACCGGCACCGCCACGGCCACGCGCACTCAAACGCCGACCGCTACCAACACTGTGGCGCACCAAAATAATTGCAGTCTGCGTAACAGCCTGGTTTCTTACTGGAAGCTGGATGAGGCGAGTGGAGATGCAATCGACTCAGTCGGCCCCAACACGCTTACAGCCCACAATGCGCCTGGGGCTACAGCTGGCATTGTGAATGGCGCGCGCACATTTGATGGTGACAGCAACATCCAATATTTCTCAATCCCAACCAACGCCTCAGTTGAAAATGGCGCCAACGCCTTCACTTTCACCGCCTGGGGTCAAATATCCGACAAGTCGGATTATCGTACCCTGGTTGGTAAGCTAACGGAAAATGGCGGCACTCACATCCGTGACTACTCCTTGTCTTACGACAAGGACATTGATCGTATCTATTTTCAAGTAGCTGGCCCCGATGGTTTCAACCTTGTGCGTGCTGTCGCGAACTCGCTGGGCAGCCCGAACATCAATACCTGGTATTTCCTGGCGGGTGGCTATGATTACGCTAACAATTACATTTGGATTAGTGTCAACGGCGGCCCTAAAGAGACCGTCGCCTTTAGCGGGCCGGTGCATGTTGGATCGCCACCCTTATTCATCGGCGGCGTGAATAATCCGACCTTTGGATACTATGACGGCCGTATTGATGAAGTCGGTTATTGGAAGCGTGCCCTTTCTGCGACAGAAATAGCTGCCTTGTATAACTCGGGCGTCGGCGCGACTTTCCCTTTCGATACGATCGAGCAGTGCAGTAATCTATACTTGCCGGTCGTGTCGAAGCCAGATACCGGGATCCATGGCCGGGTGACACTTAACGGGGCGTCGGCAGCTGCGGTGGCGCTCGAGCTGCGTTTGTTTGACGGTACGAGCTACTCGACGGTGCGTTCTACGCTGACAGGCCAGGACGGAGCATACAATTTCATAGATGCCCCGAGCTTGGCGTCGGGAAAATCGTACTATGTGCGCTTCCAGAATTCTGGCAACACCTTGGGCGAGTTGTGGTTCTGGGGCACACGCAATATCACTAGTTATGCCGCCGGCGGCGGAGTCGCAGCAGGTGACTTTGATCTGGCCGATGTTGCTCTGACGTCACCGCCGAATCAATCAACCCTTCTTTTGCCGGTGACGTTTCAGTGGGCGCGGCGATCAGGTATTTCAACGGATAGCTATCAGTTGGCGATCTTCGATTTCACGGACGGTAATCCATTTGCCCAAACGCCACTGCTTGGTTATGTCGGGGGTGTAACGGTCAGTGCGCTCCCCGGCACTTTCCAGTCACATGTCCCATACGCCTGGGAAGTCCTCGTCAATAGCCCGGATGGCGGCCAGGGCATATCTTTGGGAACACGCCGTATCATGTTCACCGACGCCGCGACCGGCGCTGTCAGCGGCGGGGCTGACCTGCCGCTGCTGGTGCCGGGTTGGTGGCTGATGGACTGGCCGCTCCGCTAGGATGCCATATATTTGAACCAGAACTGGGCAGCGCTGCTCGAGCAGCGCTGCCCAGTTTGCATTTCCAGCTCAGGGCGAAAAAGGTTTGTTCAAGGTGTTAGCCAATCGTCTTTGGTGGCCAAGCGAGAATCTCGAAGCCGAAGCAATGAGCCCTCGGTATCCGGCGCCAGCAGAAAGGGTATGAACAATAGTGCGGCGTCAGCGAACCGCAGGGGCTTCTCAGCGATCTGTACTGCTCTTCAAAGCGAAAATATTCGACTGTTGCGGCAGCCAATTGAAGGGATGGTCGCGGGCAATAGCGCGCACCATTTCAGCTTCGTCGGTTTGGCTGACCAGTCCGAAACGTGCAAACCGATCAAGCCACCAAGCGCGATCCCTGACCAGAACGTGGATATCGATGTTGTCCTGGCGCGAGGCCGTGCAGATAGCCACCGAATTGGCGTGCATGTGATTAGCGATTGTGTTTATGAAGTTGTCGACCGCGTCCTCGCGGATATGCTCCAATACTTCAAAACTGCATACGATGTCAAAGCGGACGGGATCGCCCTCGCGCGCTAACTGGACGGGCTCTTGCAAGTTCAGCAGCCTAAAATGATCCGCATAGGCCGAAAGCAGCGGGTTAAACTTGATCAGCAGGGGGTTGCCATCCAGGCCGATGTAATTCCACACGCCCAGGTCCCGCAGGAAGTAAAACAAATGCGCCGGACCGCAGCCGACATCCAGGATGGAAGGCGCGCGGTAATGTCCATAGCCAAAGGTCGCCAGATATGCGGCCAAGGGTGCGTAACTCCATAATTCCTCATATTGTGTGCTGGGATCAAACAAGGCATCATCGGTGGCAAAACCCTCAAAGCCGCCGATGCCCTGGCGCCGTTTGGACGCATCGGGAAATTGAGCCAATACGTCGCCGACGGAAGCATACTGTTTAGGTAAATTGATTGGCCCGCTGTTGGCGAGTAGGTTCGTCACGTCCGACACTGCCGGGGTTGGCTGGCTAATTTCACGGACCCGCGCCCCCAGCTTGCGTCTACGCCAGTAATAGCGGAGTTTGTAGTGCCAACCGAGGCGTTCCATTGTACGGTGCCAGCTTTTGCGCACCGGCAACGGAATTATCCGCCGAACAACAGTTTTCACAGCGCAATTCTACCGGCTTTTGGTATTCGGTGAAAAAGTTGCCGCCAGCCGCCGGCCCAGTTCGCCCCGCAGCGCCCGCCACCCGCCCAGCAATTCGCGCGGCGTGACAATCCCCAACACCAGCACGGCCGCGCTCATCATGGCCAGCAGCGCCAGCCGGCCGGGCAGGGCGGCCATGACCGGCACGGCCAAATATAAGCCAATCGCCCCGGCGTACACGGCGCTCAGCGCCAGCAGCCGACCCAGCCGGTAGGGCACTTTCAGCACCGCTTGCCCGGCAAAGAAGGCGATGACCACCAGCACCAGGCTGGCGCCGACGGTGGCCCACACCGCGCCCCACACCCCCCAGGCGGTGTCGAGCCACAAATTCAACCCCACATTCACGGCCGCGGCCACCAGGTAGGCCAGGCTGATCCAGTGCGTGCGCTTGCGAATGTACAGGCCGATAAAAAACGACGAGGCGGCAAAACCCAGTGGCCCGTAGTAGGCCATCAGCACCAGGGCATATGGCGCGGCTGGGACGTACAGCGTGCGCGTGGCCAGCGCCAGGATTTCGGGCGCCAACAGCCCCAGCCCCAGGCCCAGTATCATGCCCGCCGCCGTGAAATATTCCAGCATGCGCGCATACTGCTTGGGCGCCTCGGGCTGGGCGCCCATCTCCAGCGCCAGCGGCCACCAGGCAAACCAGGCCGCGCTCAGCGCCACGTACAGCAGCGAGGCCAGCTTGTTCGCGATCGAGTACAGCCCCAGGTCGGTCTGCGTCACGTATTGGGTCAGCATCACCCGGTCGATGCCGGCCAGCACCAGGAAGCTAAAAGCCCCCGGCAGCAGGCTGAGGCCCGTGCGCAGCAGCGCGCGCGCCAGCGGCGGCGAGAACCGGCCGCGCAGCAGGGGCAGCGCCAGCGCCAGCCCCAGCCCGCAGGCCAACACGGTGGCCAGGGTGTTGGCGGCAACCACGCCCGTGGCGCGATAATGCAGTCCCAGGATCAGCACCACGTTGCTGGTCACCGTGGCCAGCAGAAACGTCAGCGCCAGCGCATTCACCCGGCGGACATTGGTTTGCAGCCGCAGCGCGGTCAGCAGCAGCGTGTACAGCGGCGTCACCAGCGCCTCGATCGCCAGCAGATCGATCAGCAGCCGCCGGGCCGGATCCTTGAACAGCAGCACCGCCAGCGGTTCGGCATACACCAGCAGCCCGGCCGCCGCCAACAAGCCCAGCACACCCGAGACCAGCACCGCGCTGGTCACCAGGTTGCGCCGTTCAGCGTCGTCGCCGTCAAAATAGTGCGCCGACAGCGCCTGATCGAAGGCAAACAACACCAGGGTGTTAACAAAGGCGGCCAGGGTGGTGGCGGCTTCCACCACGCCGTAGTCCGCCGGCACCAGCACGCGCGTGTAGAGCGGCGTGAGCAGCACCGTGAACACCGGCCCGAGCAGAGTCACCAGGCTGTATCCGGCGGTCAGCCGGATGACACGAGCAAGTGTTTGGCGCAACGTGTGACCTGGGTGTTGGCCGGCGGCCGGGCGCGGCGCTAGCCCGCCGTCGCCAGCAGCGACTCGATGCGGGCCACGATCATTTCCATGGCCACCTCATTCCGGCCGCCTTCGGGCACGATGATGTCGGCGTAGCGCTTGGAGGGCTCCACGAATTCGAGGTGCATTGGCCGCACGCTGGCTAAATACTGGCGGATGACAGATTCCGCCGTGCGGCCGCGCTCGGCGATATCGCGCCGCAGCCGGCGGATGAGGCGCAGATCGGCGTCGGTGTCGACAAAGATTTTCATGTCAAACAGGTGGCGCAGGCGCGCGTCGGCGAAGATCAAGATGCCCTCCACCAGGATGATCGGCTGCGGCGCAATGTGGATGGTATCCGATGTGCGGGCATATGCCATGAAGTCATATACCGGCAGCTCGATGGCCTGGCCGGCCTTCAGCGCCTGCACCTGCGCGATCATCAGGTCTGTGTCCAGCGCGTCTGGGTGGTCCCAATTGATGGCCTCGCGCTGCGCCGGCGGCAGGTCGGCCAGGCTGCGGTAATAGGCATCGTGCGGCACATAGGCGATGCGCTCGGACCCCACCCGTTCGAGGATGATGTGGGCCACTGTGGTCTTGCCGGAGCCGGTGCCGCCGGCCAACCCGATGACGATCCTGGAGGCGGGCGCGCTCATTGGCCTGGCCATCTCAGTTGCGCGCAAACGCTACAGCCGAGCCGGCGCTGGTCACCACACGCCAGCCGTCGCGCAGCAGCTCCGACGCGGCCCGGGTGACTCCCAAGAAATGCGCGTCGAGCACATCGTGCATGATCAGCAGACCGCCCGGCAGCAGGAAGGGGCACCAGCGGCGCAAATCGTCTTTGACTGTGTCGTAGTCATGGCCGGCATCGACGAACAACAGCGCCGCCGGAGTTTTCCATTGCTGCGCGACCTCCGAGGTCAGGCCGCGATACGCCGTAATGCTGCCGGCCACCTGTGCGCGCCGGATGTTGGCCTCAAACTGGGCTTGCATATCGTTGAGATCATAGTGCGCCAGGTTGGGCACGGAAACTTCGCCCCAGGCGTCCACAGCGTGCACCTGCCGGCCGGCCGTTGCGAAGATGATGGTCGAACGGCCGCCAAAGGAGCCCAGCTCCACCACCGGCCCTGGCAGTGGCCATTCGCTGGCGGCCCAATACAACAGTCCGGCCTCGTTAGGAGCCAAAAAGCCTGCGACAGTTTCGATTTTCGCCCATAGTTCTGCCCGCAGCGGCGCAAAGCGATGTCGTGGAATGACGCTCAAAACCAGGCGGAGATCACGCGGGTAGGTGAGGCGGGCTAGAAAGTGGCTCCAGTGCCGGACACGCACCATCTTCATCTGGGCCTGCCGCCACAGGGTATGCTGCAAAGGAAGTGCTCCTGGGGAAGCTGAGAGAGCCACCTTCGGGAGTTGAACCCGAAACCTACCACTTACGAAGCGGTTGCTCTGCCGATTGAGCTAAGGTGGCGATGGTGCCGATTATACCAAAGACGAGCGCACCGCGTATGGGTGCCCCGAGCG
>JAYTFQ010000967.1:0-2799 GCA_043734225.1 Anaerolineales bacterium
CGGCGCCATCCACGATCAAATGATGCGCATTGAAATACCAGACCACCACGCCGCCCAACGACACCAGGGCGGTATCAAAAAGCGGCTGGTCCAGCTCGAATGGCCGGCGCGACCGCTCAGACAGCCAGGCTTCAAAGGCGGCGGCCGGGTCCGGCGCGACCGCCAGATCGACCCATGACAGATTGAGCGGCACCTGCGGCAACACGCGGCGGCGCGGCTGCCCGTCGGCCGTCGTGATAAAGATCGAGCGCAGACTTTCGCTCTCGGTCAGCACTGCCTGCAGCGCCTGCTGGAAACGCGGGCGGTGGCAGGCGCCGTGAATGGTGAAGGTGAACGGGACGTTGTAGAACGGCGCGCGCGGGTACAGCTTTTGGTGCGTCCAAATAAGATACTGAGACCAGGTCAGGCCATCCGGCGCAAGGATGCCGCTCGGATCAGGCCGGTTTTGTTCATAGGCTGGCGTGGTGGTGAACCGGGCTGACGGCGGCCGAGTTGAGGGAACCTGTTGGATCTTCACCCCGCTATCCTGGCTCTGGCGAGAGTGGCTCTTTCATCTAAGGGTAAGTTTACTTGCTCCACGAATGGCTGACAACCCATTTCCCAGGGCGATGTCGAAGACGCGCAGCGGTTGGCCACACTTGCACTCGGGCCCACACCCCCGCTGAACGGCGCGGGGGCAGGTCGTGCGGCGGGGCCCGGTGCCCGCCGGAGGGGACATTACTACTTTGCGCTAACACCAATGGAACAACGCTTGACATCCAAAATAAAAACTTTATAATAAAATATAGTTTTATATTCGAGCATCGTCAGCGCTTCGCGCCCCAACTGGCGCCCGGCCTTCATCCCTATGCACGCTGTGCTCTACATCGAATCCGTCCAGCAGGCCAACGCCCTGCTCAAGCCGCGCCGCATCGAGATCCTCCAGCGGCTGGACGAGCCGCGCACCTGCCCGGAGTTGGCCGCCGCCTTCCATGAAAGCGCCCAGAACATCTACTATCACGTCAAAGCGCTGGAGCAAGCCGGCCTGGTGGAAAAAGTTGGCGAGCGGCGCGTCCGCGGCACGGTTGAAGGCCGCTACCAGGCCAGCGCGCGCGCCTACTGGCTGGCGCCGCAACTGGTGGGGCAGATCGGCGGCCCGCGCGCGGCCCAGGATCAGACCAGCCTGCGCTATTTGCTGGCCCTGGCCGAGGCCATCCAATCGGACGTGGGCCACCTGGCGCAACAGGTGGAAGCCGGGCAGTCCGTCGCGTCTCTGTCGCTCTCGGCCAACATCTACCTGCCCGACCCCGCCCGCCGCGCCGATTTCCTGCGCGACGTGCAGCAAACCTTCGAGCGCCTGGCGCGCGACTATGGCCGCCCGGCCGATGAAGCCGCCAGCGCCCCCGACCTAGGCCAGGACTTCCGCCTGGCCCTGGCCTGCTATCCACACCGACCGGATTGAGAAAGGCTCACTGACCCCATGTCACTTCACCTGCAGCAGACCCTGCCGGCCACACCCGAAGCGGTCTTCCACCAACTGACCGACTCAGCCCACCTGGCCGCCTGGTTCGCCGAGCAGGCCGAGGTGTCGCTGCCCGAGCGCCGCTACGACTTCTGGGGCCGCTACACCCCCGGCCATCCCGAGCGCGAGGCCGGCCGGCACCCGCTGCTGGCGGCCGAGCCGGGCGCGCGCCTGTCGTATAGCTGGCAATACCAGGACCTGGACACCGTGGTTGAGATCGGCCTGCACCCGCGCGGCGCCGAGACCGTGGTCGTCGTGCAGCAATCGGGCAGCGGCCCAGACGGCCCGGCGGACCTTTCGATGCTCGACGATTTCTGGTTCCTCTCGCTCGAAAACCTGCGCCGGGCCGTGGCCGGCAACGACCAGGCCGTCGTGCGCCTGGACTTCTCGGCGGACATGCGGGGCGACGTGCGGCACAGCGTCACCATCGACGCCGCGCCGGAAGCGGTGTGGAAGGCCCTGACCGAGCCGGAGCAGCTCAACCGCTGGATCGCCAGCAACGCCGTGGTGGAGCCGCGCGTCGGCGGCCGGTATGAGCTCGGTTGGGGCGGCCCGGAGCGCATCCTCGAGCTGGTGCCCAACGAGCGCCTGGCCACCGCCGACCCAACCCAGGTCGAGGCGCAGACCGTCATTACCTGGACGCTGGCGGGCAGCGGCGGCCGCACCACGCTGACACTGGTGCACAGCGGCTTCGCGCCCGACCAGGACAACAGCGGCCTGTACAGGGGCTGGCTCAACTTCATGAGCTGGCTCAAATCCATGGTCGAAACCGGCCCGAGCTGGCAGCCCAGCCTGAAGCCGCTCACCCCTGACTATGTCCCTTATTACCCGGCCAGCATCGCCGCTGGGCAATCGGCTCTGTGGCCCACGGCTTAGTCCGGCGCGCTGGCGGATGCGCCGTGCCGCCTCCGCCGGCCTGCACCCGCTGCGGCGGCCAGCATCCGGAAACAGCTGCGTTGGACAACTGCCTGGCGGCCACGGCAATGAGCGGAATTTATTCCGGCGGGTGGGCCCTGCACACCGGGCAGCCTTATAGCGAAGCCGCGCTGCGAGACCTCAGCGGCGGCGGAGGCGCGGGCTCAACAACCAGCGCGTCGCGCATGTCATCAGCGGCGCCGCCCACCTCCCCGGTGGCCGGCGCCGTCTTTGACTGACTTTTGCTTACTGCTCGCTTCGCGTGCCTTCTGCCGCCTGCCTGCGCGAACGCCGTCACGTTCGGCAGATGCGTCACACCTGCAATTGCGGCAGTTGCAAGTGCAAGTGTATCGAAGGTTCCGTGGCCGCTTAGTCGGTTTGTC
>JAYTFQ010000968.1:0-3836 GCA_043734225.1 Anaerolineales bacterium
GGCCACGGCATCCAATTCGGCCAGTACTCCGCGACAGGCTGAACCGTTACGCCTGTTCCATGAAACAAGCACAGGGTCAGGCACAGTACTTCTGGACGACTTCATACAGCACACGCACCCCCCAGCCCAGGCCGTCCACCGGCGCGCGCTCGTCGTGGGCGTGAAACATCTCCATCAGCCCCATGCCCGGCGGCAACTGGAGGGGCGCGAAACCATAGGTGGGAATGCCAAGCGGCGCCAGATATTTGGCATCGGTGGCGGCCGACATCATGTAGGGCAGTACGGCCACGGCGGTGGGGTCATGCGCCATCAGCGTCTCGGCCATCAGCCGGAACAGGGCGGTATCCACCGGCGCTTCAATGGGCGGCGTGGCCATGGTGACTTCATAATCGAGCTTGTCGCCCATCACGGCGCGGATCTCAGCCAGGAAGTCGTCGGTGCTGGTGCCGGGCAGCGTGCGCCCGTCGATAATGGCTTCCGCGGTGGCCGGTATGACGTTGGTTTTGATACCGGCGGACAGGCCGGTGGGGGTGGCGGTGTTGTGCAGCATGGCATACAGCAGCGGGCGCATTTCGTGCTCGGCCAACTCCATCTGGAAGGCGCGCTCGGCTTCCACTGGCGTGCGCAGGCCCAGCAGCCGCTGGCCCAACTCGCCGCCGGCGGCCCGGCTGGCGGCCTCCAAAAAGCCGGCCGCGGCCTCGGTGAGGTGATAGGGCATGCCGTCTGACCCTAGCCGGTTGAGCTGGCGCGCCAGATGCAGCACAGCGTTATCGGTGTGCGGCAGGGAGGCGTGCCCCGGCCGGCCATGCGCGCGCACGCGCAACCAGCAGGTGCCCTTCTCCGCCACTTGCACCAGGTACACTCGCCGGCCGGCAAACTCAATGTTGTAGCCGCCGACCTCGCTCAGCCCAAACTCGGCCCGCAGCAAGTCGGCGTGGTACTTGGCCAGCCAGGACACGCCAAAGCCATCCACCCCGCCAATTTCTTCATCGGCGGTGGCGGCAAAGATCACATCGCGGCGCAGCGGGATGCCCTGGCGCTTGAGCAGCAACATGACCATCAACTGCTCGGCGACAGTGTCCTTCATATCCGCCGCGCCCCGGCCCCAAACAAACCCGTTGGCAATCTCAGCCGCGAAGGGCGGGTGCGACCAATAGGCCGGCTCAGCCGGCACCACGTCGGTGTGGCTGTAGAGCAGCAGCGGCGCCTCCTGGCCGCTGCCCTTCAACCGCGCGATCAGGTTGCCGCGCCCGGGCGCCGATTCCATCACCAGCGGCTCGATGCCCTCGGCCCGCAGCACGCCGGCCAGATATTCGGCCGCCAGCGTTTCGTTGCCGGGCGGGTTGGTGGTGTCCAGGCGCAGCAGGGCTTGCAAATGGCGAATGGTTTCGGCGGTGACGTCTGGCCAGTTGGGAATGGGCATGGGATGAGTGTCCTGGGGAGGGTGGCGCGATTGTAGCATAGCGCCCAAGAAATCTAAATCAACGTCTCAATCGGCTTTGCCCGTCCGCTCCCGTGGGTTATACTTCGCGCCGTACCGGCCGCTGATAAGTCAACAGCATGACGAACCGTGCGTCGTTCGTCATTCGTCTTACATCTATTGTCATCCTGCCCACATGCGTTCCTTAACTACCGTTGCCAGCAGACCCATCGCTACGAATTTGGCCGCGGTCGCTCGCCCTCTATCCCCCGGCCCCTTTCCCCCTAAGGGGGAAAGGGGAGAAAACCAGTCATCTTGTGTTCGAGGTAGCTATCTGGCTCGGGCGCGCAGGGTGACGGCATGAGGCGGGCCGCGCTGGTCGTGGGGCTGGTTCTGGTGGGGCTGGGGCTGGGGGTCTATTGGCAGCGGGCCGCGCTGCACCAGGCGCTGTTCGATCTGACCGGCGAGGAAGGCTGGCTGGAGCAAATCCACGCCGTTGGCCAGCTTAGCGGCGACCTGATCCGCCCGCGGCTGGACTTACAGCCCGAGACGCCCATCGCCTACAACGGCGTCAACCCGTTTGGCATCAACACATTTTTGCAGCAAGAGGTGGAACCGGCCAAGCGCGAGCGCCAGGTGGTGCTGATTGCAGCGGCCGGGTTCCACTGGCTGCGGCAGGAATTTCCTTGGTATGACATCGAGGTCAGCGCTAAGGGCAACTTCCAGGACTGCCGCAACCCGCCCAAGTGCATTTCGGCCTGGGATAAATATGACCAGATCGTCGAACTGGCCCAAAGCCACAACCTTGAGCTGCTGGTGCGGCTGTCGTCGCCGCCGGATTGGACCCGCGCCGACGGCTCGGCGCGCGGCGCCTTTGCCCCGCCTGACAACATCGCCGACTATGCCGACTACGCCGGCGCGGTGGCCAGGCGCTACCAGGGGCGGGTTAAGTATTACCAAATCTGGAACGAGCCGAATATCAATCCCGAGTGGGGCAACCAGCCATCGGATCCGGTGGCTTACACCCGGCTGCTGTGCGCCGCCTATACACGGCTGAAGCAGGTCGATCCAAACATTGTGGTTGTGACCGGCCCGCTGGCAGCGACGGTTGAGCTGGGATCGCCAGACTCCAGCGGCACAGGCGGCAATAACATCAACGACACGATCTTCCTGCAGCGCATGTACGCCGCCGGCGCGGGGCGCTGCTTCGACGTGCTCTCAATGCAGGGCTACGGGCTATTCAGCGGTCCAACCGACCACCGGCTGCGACCGCTGGTAATCAACTATGGCCGCAACCAAATTGTCCGCGACGTGATGGTGGCCAATGGCGACGCGCACAAGGCCATCTGGATCTCGGAGATGAACTGGAACGCCGTCCCGCCGGCGAGCGGCATCGCGCCGCTGTTTGGCCAGGTGACCGTGGAGCAGCAGGCGCGCTACGCGCCGCTGGCCTACCAGCGCGCCCAGGCCGATTGGCCGTGGGTGGGCGTGAACGCCTTCTGGTATTTCAAAAAAGCCGACGACTCCGAGCGCAACCAGCCGGTGTATTACTTCCGCATGGCCGACCCGGACTTCAACCTGCTGCCGGTCTACACGACGCTGAGCGCGTACATGCACCAGACGCCGGTGATGTACCCGGGCTGGTTCCAGGAAGACGATTGGACCGTTAGCTGGACCGGCAACTGGCAAATGGTCAACGACCCGAGCGCCGTTTTAGGCGCGGAAAAAATGGCCCAGGCGCCGGGCGCCTCGGCCCATTTCGTGTTCGACGGCACGGAGCTGGTGCTGGTCACCCGGCGCGGCCCGCAGGCAGGCAAAGTGGTCGTGTCCATCGATCACAACCAGGGCCAAACCTTTGACCTGACGGCCGAGGCCGACCAGGCGGCCGTGCAGATCAGCGTGGCGCGCGGGCTGTCTTCTGGGCAGCACCTGGCGTTCATCACCAGCCGGGCCGGCAACAACGTGATAGATGGCTTCATCGTCCGCCGGCCGCCCAACTTGACCACGCCGCTGTTTCTGGCCGCGATTGCGGCGATCGGCCTGGCCTACGTCATCATCCGCCGGCGACTGCCGTAAGATAGAATGTTGAGATGACAGCGCACTGCCCGCCGCCGCATGGCCAATTCGAGACGCTGATGGAGAAACAAATCAAGGCCGGCGTCTATGAGCTGCTGCACACCTGGCTGAGCCAAAGACCCGCGCGGCCGGGGCGCGCACAACCCTCGCGCGAACAGGTCGCCACTATCTCCAGTTGGGCCATCTACGGGGCGGCGGTGGAATGGAGCAAAGGCGAGCGGCGCGATACGGCGGCGGAGTTCGCCCGGCAGGTGCTGCCGCTGATATTGGCCAACCTGCAGCCTGAATACCGCTGGATTGACACTGTCTCTCCTTGATACAGTCTGGAAAATCGTGAGGC
>JAYTFQ010000969.1:0-3650 GCA_043734225.1 Anaerolineales bacterium
TGGGTGCGTCGTTCCCGCCGCCCGCCCCCATCGGCACGCCTCACGGCCAGGCGATCCAGGCCTGGCGCGTCGAGGTATATACCACCGTGGCCGGCGACACACTCACCAGCATTGCCGCGCGGTTCAATACCCCGGTCAGTATCATCGTGCAGGCCAACCACCTGGCCCACCCGGATCAATTGGCAATTGGCGTGCGGCTGGCCATCCCCGTTATCGCGCTGCAGCCGGCAGCACCATAAGCGGCGCCTCGATCTGGAAGCGCAATTCGCGGTGAGCGGCGCGCAGCGCGGCTTCCACTTCACCCGGCGTGGCGCTGCGCGCGAAAATAAAGCCCAGATAGCTTTCCCCCTCCGGCAGCGGCACCAGCGGGTAGTTTTCGCGCGCGGTGATCTCAATCGACTCGATGCCGGGCACTGCCCGCGCCTCGTCCAGCCCACTCCAACCGGCCAGCGTGCCGCGCGCCGGGATGGGCAGCATCATCACCCCGCCCGCCTGCCGCTCGCGCTCGCTGCTGTCAATCGGCCAACCCAGCGCCTGACGCAAAATCAGCTCTTCCAGCGACACATCCGCGCTGTGCGCGAAGCGCAGCGTCTGCCCGCACAGGCCGCCAATCGACCGGCCGGCCACCTCCACCAGCCAGGCGCCGGCCGCGGCCGAAGGCACCCGTACTTCGCCATGCACCGCCCCCTCGCTCAGCCCCAGCGCCTGGGCCGCCTCGGCCACGCATTCGGCGATGGCGGCCTGAGTCGCCGCCGGCTCACGTGATGGGGTGACGTAGATCGTTTCTTCGAAGAATGGGCCTTCCAAGGGGTCCGGTTTGTCAAACAGCGCCAGCACGCTCAACTGGCCGTGGCGCAGCAGGCCCTCCACGGCAAACTCGCGGCCGGGGATATAGCCTTCCACCAAAATATCGGTCAGGCCCAGCAGTTCCAATAGCCGCCCCAGGCGCGTGAAAGCGGCCACGAACTCCGCCGGATTGTTGGCACGGATGACGCCTCGGCTGCCGGACAGGCAGGTGGGTTTGAGCACGCACGGGTACGGCGCCTCGGCAGCAGCGGCCGCCGGATCGTCCGTAATTGAAAACAGCCGGAACCAGGGGCCGGGCAGCCCCGCCGCGGCCAGCGCCTGGCGCATCTGGTGTTTGTCGCGCGTGGCCTCCGCCGCCGCCAGGGAGTTGTGGGGCAGTCCCAGCGCGCCAGCCAGGCGTGCCGCCAGCAGCACCGTGGCATCATCGGTGGGGATAATGGCCTGGAAGCCGCCCGTCCGCGCGGCCCGCGTCACCTGGCGCGTGGCGCGCAACGGGTCACGGAAATCCAGCCGCAGAAACAGCGCGCCGCCGCCCGTCAGCGCCGGCGGCGCGTCGAGCCCGCGCACCACAGTCACGCCTAGCCGGTCCGCCGCGGCCTGGAAGGCTTCCAGCCGGTACGAGTGCGCGCCGGCCAGCACCAGCACGCGCGGCGCGCCGGTGTAGTTATCCGCTGACATGGGTGCTGGTGGCGGCCGGCGCTGGCCCAGCCGGGGCTGCCAGGCCAGTCACTTCGAGCAACTGATACACGCCCGTTTTGCCCTTGAGCGGCATCTGCACGTGGCGGCCAGTCGTCACTTGCGCGCTCACTTGCTGATAGGCGCGCTGCGAGATGAGAAAGCTGGTGCCGGCGTCCTTGTTGGCACTCTCAACCCGGCTGGCCACATTGACAGCGTCACCGATAGCGGTCAGCCGGCGGCGCTCGCCGGTGCCAATCGCGCCCAGCACCGCCTCGCCATAGTGCACGCCCACGCCGATGCGCAGGCGGGTCTTGAATTGGGCTTCAAAATAGGGCTGCATATCGTCCACGGCGCGCAGCATCGCCAGCCCGGCCCGCACCGCGTTCAGCGCGCAGTTGGCTGGGTCATCCACGCCAAACAGCGCCATGATGCCGTCGCCCATAAAGTTGTCGATCTGGCCGTGCTGCTGCTTGACGATGACCCCCACCCGGCTGAAATAGCGGTTCAGAGCATGGATCACGTCATACGGCAGGTGGGCCTCGGAAAAGGCGGTGAAGTCGCGGATGTCCGAAAACAAAATGGCCAGCAGCCGCTCCTCGCCCACCGCCCGTGGCGCCGCGTGCGCGATCTCCTGATCCACCAGCAGCCGATCCTGGTCATCCAGCACCAGCCGCCGCAGCGCCACGTCGCCCAACACGGTGGTCTGGCAGGCCAGGCGCACATTCGGGCTGAAGTTCCGCCGCAGCGCCATTTTCTGCCCTTTTTCGTTGCGCGGGCAAACGTTGTCCAGGCCATCCAAGATCAGCACCCTGCAAGTGGAACAGCGGGCATTGCCGCCGCAGACGTGCGTGTGCGGGATGCCATGCTGTAGCGAGGCATGCAAAATCGGCGTGACAGTATCGACCTCGATGACGACTTCGTTTTGATACGTAATGCGGGGCACGCGCGGTCCTCCGGACCAAGAAACTGCCCGCATTATAACCGCGGCCGACCCACCTATGTTAGACTCGAGCCCTGCTATTGGGGCAAACAGGCATTTTTGCGGAGGTGTGTGCGTGAGGGCCAGTCGCGGGTTCAATTGGCTAGCCATTTTTTCAGGTGTCAGCCTGTTGGCGGCCACTTTGCTGCTGGTGGTTGAATTGGTGTTCTACAGCCGCAGCTTTTCCAGCCTGCCGCCCGGGCTGTCGCTGGCCAATGTGCCGGTCGGCGGGCTCACCGAAGCCGAGGCCCAGCAGCAATTGCTGCTCGTTTACCGCTCGCCCGTTCAATTGCACTACCGCGATCAGATCATCCTGCTCGATCCGGCGGCGGTCAACTTCCAGGTGGAAAGCAACCTGATGCTGCCCCAGGTGAACCAATTCCGCGCCAATGCGGGCTTTTGGAGCGGGTTCTGGGACTACCTGTGGCTCCAGCCCGGCCAGGCCAACAACATCCCGCTGCAAGCCAGTTACTCGCATCCGCAGTTGCGCGCCTTTTTGAAGGATGTCGCCAGCCGCTACGACCGACCGGGCAGCCCGCCCAAGGCCGACCCGAACAAGCTTGGCTTTCAGGCCGGCGAGCCCGGCCACGCGCTGGATCTGGAGGCGGCTGTCAGCGCCGTGGATGCCAGCCTGCTCTCGCCCGCCAACCGCAGCGTCGCGCTGCCGGTCATCGAACAAACCGCCATCCGGCCCGGTTTCGACACTCTGGATCAATTGATTCGGCAGGACATCGCCCTTTTCCAGTTCAACGGCGTGTTTACCTTGTTCCTGTCCGATATGAGCACCGGCAAAGACCTGACCATCAACATCAGCAACAGCACCTCCGTCGACGGACCGATTGCGTTTTCGGCCATGAGCACCATCAAGATCCCCATCATGCTGTCGGTCTTCGGCCAGAGCAATGGGACTGTGACCGCTGAAAACAACCTCATGCTGAAACGCAGCATCGACGAATCGCAAAATGCGGCCACCGACCAGTTGTTGAAAAGCATCGGCAAGGGCGACGGTTACGAGGGCACCCGCCAGGTGACAGCCAACATACAGCGCCTGGGCCTGGCCAACACCTACATCAGCGGGCTGCTGGATACACTGGGCGCGGTGCTGCTGCCCATTGCCACGCCGGCCAATACGCGCACCGATATCAACACCCAGCCCGATCCCTTCAACCAGACCACGGCCGAGGAT
>JAYTFQ010000970.1:0-5079 GCA_043734225.1 Anaerolineales bacterium
AACACCAGCCATGGCGCCGCAAACGACACGCCCAACCAAAGCCAAACGGCCACCAGCGCCGGGGCGTTGTAATTGAACGCGGCAAACAGATTCTTGCTAAATCCCTGGCGGGCTTCGCCGAAGTTGTGATACATCCGGCACGACACCAGTGCCCCGGCGTCCATCAGCTGGCAGCGCCCGCCCTGCCCAGCCAGTGCTCGCGCCAACGCGATATCGTCCGCCACATTCGCCCGCACCGCCGCATGTCCCCCGGCCCGCGCATATGCCTCGCGCCGAAATAGCATGTACTGGCCCACCGCCATCACCAACCCATTATTCCTGCCCACATTCATACTTGGTCGCCTGCCGTCTGCGGTTTGAGCGGGGGGTTCGTCCTTCATCTGGTATGCGAGTCTTTGTGGATAGAATGTCCCCACGCTCCACGGCATCAACGGCACCACCAGCCGCTCGCCCCACGAGCCAAGCACTTGCCGCGGCAGCGCGCTTATTAAATCGGCCTTTTCGGCCAGCAGCGCCGTCACTGCCTGGCGCAAGGCGTCTGGATGATGCAGTGTGTCGGCATCGGTGAACAGCAGCAGCTCGCCGCCAGCCTGCTCGGCCAATTGTTGGCAGGCCCAATGTTTGCCCAGCCAGCCGGCCGGCAGCGGCTGGCCGGCGAGCAGGCGCAGCCGCGGGTCCGCGGCAGCCAGCTCGCGCAGGATTTCGGGCGTGGCATCGGTGGACCCATCGTCCAGCACCAGCAGCTCAAAGCGTGGATAGCGCTGGGCCAGCAGCGAGCGCGCGCAGGCCTCGATGCCGCGCGCCTCATCCCGCGCCGGCAGCAGGATCGATACCATCGGCCAATCGAGTTCGTCACGCGCGCGATATGATTCGAGCCGGCGCAGCGACCACAGATTGTCCAGCGCGATCAGCATCAAGCCGGCCAGAAAAACACTGATGGCAGCCAGCAGCGTGGGCACCAGGAAGCTCATGCCTGATGCTCGCCGTCGCGCGAGGCGCGCGCAAGCAGGGGCAGCGGCTTCAGGCCCGGCCGGCGCCGCAGCTCGCGGCGATGGGTCCAGGCCAGCACCGCGGTATTCCCGGCCCAAGCCGCCAGCAGCGCCACATCGGCGTGCTGCAGCAGCAAATGTGCCAGCAGGCCCACCAGGCTGGCCATCACCGCCCAGGCCTCGCCCGCCAGCACGAAATAGAACAACGCCATAAACAGGCCCAGCACCAGCGGCGCCTGCGCCAGCGTCAGTCCGCTCCAAACACCAAAGGTGACCGTCAATCCCTTGCCGCCCCGAAATTTAAGAAAGGGAGAGAAGGCATGCCCCAGGATGGGCGCCACCGCCACCGCGCCCAACGCCAGGCCCGCCAGGTGAAATCCAAAGTGCGCCACGGCCACCGGCACGGCGCCCTTCAAATAATCCAGCACCAGAGCCAGCGCCCCCACCCGCCAGCCGCCGGCCTTCCAGGCGTTGGCCGCGCCCGGGTTCCCATCACCCACTTGGCCCAGCTCGGCGTGGGCCAGCCCGCGCGCCAGCCAGGCCGAAAAAGGCAGCGCCCCGCTGATGAACGCCAGGGCGAAGAAAAAGAGTGTCATTGGGTCGTCAAGAGTGTCGCGCTGTCGCTGGCCGCACCCGCCTGCCCATCGCCGCTCATCCGGCGCGGCATCAAGTCACCCGCCACCGCTCGATTCGGTTTTGCCGGATGCTGCCAGCCCCGCCACCGGAAAAGCGATTGGGGCATCCACACAGGCGGCGCCACCACCAGCGTCACGCCAAACACCACCAGCATATTGGTCAGCAAAAAGAAAACGCCTTCCTCGATGGGCAGGCCCACCAGGAACAGGCCAAGTGATTGCGCCTCGGCAATGTGCCACACCCCAGCGCGGATGGCCAGCGCGTCCGCGGCGCACAGGTACAGGGTCATAGGCAACAGCCCGGCCAGCACCGCATGGCGGCGCGCCCACAGCACCTGCGCCCCTACGGCCACTTGCAGGGTGATCGGCGGCAGCGCCCAAACCAGCTCTAGCCCCAGGTACGTGCCTGGCTTCCAGCCGCTGGACAGAGCCCACACCGCCGCGGCCCACAGCCCACCCAGCCCCAGCACCGCCGCCAGCTTCAGCCAACCCGGCAGCAGCGCGCGCCTCGCGACACGTGCCGGCCAGCGGCTCGCCAGCAGCGCGGCGCACAGGCCGGTCAGCAGCGTCTGCAGCACAAAGAAGCCATACTCTTCCAGCGGCACCCAGCCCAGCGTCACGCCCAACACGCGCGCCCGCGCATACGTCCACACGCCCGTCGCCACCAGATAGTTGTCCCAGGGCGTGGTGTACACCAGCGCCAGCAGGATATGCGCGCCCACTGCCGCCCATGCCACTCGCGTCAAGCGCGCCTGCGGCGCGCGGCGCGCGGCGAGCAGCGCCAGCAGCAGCGCGGCCAGCGGCAGGCCCAGAAACAGAAGCAGAAACGATAAATAAGTCATGGCGCGAACTGGGGCGGCGCCTGGGTGGCCACCTGCCACAACACGCCTGGCAGCATAAGCAGCTTCTGGCGGGCGCTGGTGCTGGCGCGCTGGGAGTGCACCTGGTAGCCGAGCGCCTCAATCCGGTTAAGGATCGCTCGGTACAACAGCGCGGCGGCGCCCACCGCCGGGCGCGCTGCCGGCGAAAGCAGCGCCACGCCCGGCAGCGCTTCCACATACAACTGGCGCGCGCGGGCTATTTCGAACTGCATCAAGGCGATGAAGCGCGCATCATGCGCGCCGCGCAGGATGTCCGCGTCGGTCAGGCCGAAACGGGCCAGATCGCCGTGCGGCAGATACACCCGGCCATGCGCCGCATCCTCGCCCACGTCGCGCAGGATGTTGGTTAATTGCAGCGCGATGCCCAGCTTAATCGCATAGGGTGCGGCCGCTTCCAGGCGCGCACCCCTGGCCAGGCCCAGAATGGGCATGGCCAACAAGCCCACTGTGGAGGCCACCAGATAACAGTATCGCTCCAGCTCGGCCCAAGTGGCATAGCGCGTCTGGCTCAGGTCCTGCGCCACGCCGTCGATCAGCTCGGCCTCGTGCCGCCGATCCACATCAAAGCGCGCGCGCGTCAGCGCCCAGGCCAGCAGCACCGGATCCGCCTGCTCGCCGGCCGGGCGGTTCACCGCCGTCCGCCAGCGGGCCACATCGGCGGCTGTGGCGCCCTGCCGGTCCACCAGGTCATCGGTGGCGCGGCAAAAAGCATACAGCGCGCGCACCGCCCGGCGCGCCTCGCGCGGCAGCAGCGCGGTCGCCGTATAAAAGGTCTGTGAGTTGCGCCGCGTGATGCGGTCGGCCTGGGCATAGGCCTCGTCTTCGTCCAGGGCGGGCGCGTTGCCCGTGTCGCCAAAGGCGCGCAGTGTCTCTACCATGGCGCCAGCTTCGCCCGGCCGGTCGCGCGGCCGGCCGCCGGCCTGGTTTGGGACTGGGCCGCGGCGATAAGGTCATCGGCGATCTTGGCCGAGGCCAGCACGCCGGGCAGCCCAGCGCCGGGATGGGTGCCCGCGCCAACAAAGTACAGGTTGTCAAACTCATCGGCGCGGTTGTGCGGCCGGAACCAGGCGGATTGGGTCAGCAGCGGCTGCACCGAGAAGGCCGCGCCCAGGTGGCTGTTGAGCATATCGCGGAAGTGGCGCGGGTCGATCCAGTGCTCGGCCACCAGGTTGGCCTGCAGGTCTGGCAGGTAATGCGCCTCCAGGAACTGCATCAGCCGGTCGCGAAACGGCCTGGCCGCCTGCGCCCAATCGACATCGCCGCCCAGGTTCGGCACCGGCGCCAGCACATAGAAGGCCTCGTGCCCGTCCGGGGCCAACGAGGGATCGGTGAGCGTGGGCATGTGCAGATAGAGCGAGAAGTCGTCGGCCAGCACCTTCTTTTGGAAGATATCGTCCAGCAGACCGCGATAGCGCGGGCCCAGCAAGATGTTGTGATGCGCCAGGCCCTGCTCGCGATACTGGCGGCGCGTGCCAAAGTAGATGACAAACAGCGACATGCTGTACTGCATGTGGTTCAGTCGCAGCCGCGCCAGCGCCGTGCGCCCGCTGCGCGGCAGCAGTTTGTTGTAAGTGAAGGCCACATCGCCGTTGCTGACCACCGTTCCGGCCAGGTGGGTGGTGCCGTCTTTCAAGCGGATGCCGGTGGCGCGCCGGCCCTGGGTCAGGATTTCGTCCACCTCAGCATTGAAGTGAAAGTGTCCGCCCAGTTCTTCGATCAGCCGCCCCAACCCGGCCACGATGGCGCCTGTGCCGCCCACGGCGTAGTGCACGCCATATTCGCGCTCCAGATAGTGGATCAGGGCGTAGATCGAGGTCGTGTCGAATGGATTGCCGCCCACCAGCAGCGGATGGAACGAAAAGCACTGCCGCAG
Organism: Anaerolineales bacterium; assembly: GCA_043734225.1. GTDB lineage: Bacteria > Chloroflexota > Anaerolineae > Anaerolineales > UBA6663 > JAYTFQ01. The sequence continues at coordinate 4,379 of JAYTFQ010000970.1, forward strand.
AAAATCATCGGAGACAAACTGTGACACGTACTGGTAGACGCTCTTGTGCGACTGCAGCCGCACCAGGTCGGGCGCCACGCGCAGCATGTCGCCAAAATGCAGGAAGGGCTTGTCCGAAAGCTCCACAAAGCCCTTATCGAAAATGGCCTTGGTGCTGGCGATAAAGCGTCGGTAGCCGTCCTGGTCGGCCGGGTTGATGCGCGCGATCTGGCCCAGCGTGAAATCGGCGTCGGCGTTGTAGTCGAACGCGCGCCCGGTGTGATCGAAAATGCGGTAGAACGGGTTGAGCGGCACGAACTGGAAATAGTCCTCGCGCCGACGTCCTGCGGCGCGAAAGATGTCGTCGAACATGAACGGCGCGGTGATGACCGTGGGCCCGCCGTCGAATTTGAAGCCGTTCAATTCGTAGGTGTAGGCCCGGCCGCCCAGCGCATCGCGCTTTTCAAAGATATCCACCCGATGCCCGCGCGCCGCCAGCCGCGCGGCCGTCGCCAGACCCCCGAACCCGCTGCCGATAACGATGACGTTGTCTGTTTTCATAGGACTTGATCTCTGCCTGAAGTCATGCAGAGATAGTAGCAGTCTCGTATGGGGTTCTGGCGATTTGTACAAGGTTGACACGCTACGCCGCCAGGCCGAAACAACCGAGGAAATCAAGGAGGATTGGGCTGAATTGGATGCCGTGGCCCAACGAACGTTGG
>JAYTFQ010000971.1:0-5460 GCA_043734225.1 Anaerolineales bacterium
CGGCCAAAACACCCTTGATTACCTTGTTCACAGTGAAGTGTCCGCGCCAGCCGGCTGGATAGTTACGAACATACCCCAAAAACGGAGCCGGCGAGCAACACTCGTCGGCTCCGTTTTTGGGTCCTTACCGCCGGATGAGCGGCAAAAACGGCCCCGGCGGATAATACTCCACCGCGCCGATGTCGCAATGCGGGCCGCGCGGGCGGGCGAAGCCGCGCTGGTCGGCGCTCAGCCCGCCGCCGAGGCTGTCGGTGCAGCCTGGTGTGTCCGTTTCGGCGGCGTCAATCGCCGGGCTGCCGAGCAGCAGGGCATGGGTGCGCGTGGCGCCGCCATTGAAGGCCAGCGGCCCGAGCTTGGGATCCTGGCCGAAGATATTGTGGGCGAATATCAGCACAACAAACTGGCAGTTTGAGGTCGTCTCGATCAAATTGCTGACGACCGGGTTTATCGGTCCGTAGCAGTCGTCGGCCACGGGCGGCGTGGTCTGGTAGCGGTGGGTGTTATCGCCAATCAAGGTGGACTGAGCTGACACGCTGGCCGTCGTGCTGATGTAAATGCCGCCGCCGGCGCCAGCATACGGGTCGCCGTTCGGCACGACCACCTGGTTCGCGGCCAGCGTGGTATTGAAGAAATTGAGCGTGCCGCGATCAAGATACACGCCGCCGCCGTCATGGCTGGCGATGTTGCTGCTGACGGTGCTGTTGGTCATCGTGACCACAGCCGAATTAAACGCATCCCGCCTGAGATAAATGCCGCCGCCTGTCACAGCCCGGTTTTCACTGATCGTGCTTTGCACAATATCGGGCTGGGCGGCGTTGTAAATGAGCAGGCCGCCGCCCTGCAGACTCGCCGAGTTCTGATCCAGCGTCGTTTGAGAAATGACGACGCGCCCCTGAATGAACATCGCCCCGCCGAGCGGCGCCTGGTTGTGGTGGAGATGGTTGTTGAAGAACAACAAGGGGAAGGTGGCGCTGCCGGCGGCGGTGTCGATGCCGCCGCCGTGACCCGTGGCAGTGTTGGAAAAGATATCGGTGTGCTCGATCAGGCGCTGTGAGGCGAATGCCGGGTCGCCATCAACCTCGATGCCGCCGCCCTGAAACGCGGTGTTGCTGTACACCTGGCTGTTATTGAGCAGAAAGTCGCTTTCACCGCCAGAGAATTGAATGCCTATACCGCCCCCAGCGGCAGAGGCCGCATTCGCGCTGGCGCTGATACGCTCCAGGTCTACTGAGCCAAAGTTGTTTGATCCGTCATATTGCAGGAAAAGCCCGCCGCCGAAATACGCCTGATTACCGCTGACGGCAACATTGCTTAGGTGCAATTGCCCGGTCTGGGCGCCCTCCCACAACAGGCCGCCGCCTTCAGCAAATGTCGCCGTCACCACCCCGCCGCGGATAGTCAGATCACTCAGGCTGACATTCGCCGCGCTCGCGAGAATCTGAAAAACCCGATCGTGAGTCACAAGCCCGTTGCCGTTAATGATGGTGCTGTCTGAACCGGCGCCCTGAATGGTCAGGTCGTCGGTGACGTCCAAGTCACCCAGGATCGCCCCATCTTCGTCGCCTGCCCGGTTGAGTACATAAACGCCCGAAGGCACAGTGATGGTGTTGGGGCCGGTGGTGAAGTTGGCCTGCATGATGGCCGCGCGCAGGGTGCAGTGGCCGGTGTGATCGAGGCAGACTGGTGTGCCCACGTCGCTATCTGGGTTGTCGGCCGTGCTGTCGACGTGATAGGTGACGCCAGCCGCCGGCGAGCGCGGAGGTGCTGCCAGCCTATGCCATTGCACGGGCAGCGCCAGCAAAGCGCAAACAGCGAGCGAGCGAAGGAAACGTCTCACAGTTGATCAGTCCTTATATAAAGATTATAGGGACTATATTGGAAACCGCGCGCGAAAAGGGGGGTTTTTTGCGGCAGTACTTCTGTCATACCCCGACCTACTTGCTCAACTGTCGCACGGCATTGAAATTCCAACGCTGGTCGGGCGTGCCGCGCCCTGACATTATGTCCGTACACTTCATCTGGCAGCCGCTGCCACATGTTTTTGCGATATTCAGCCGAAAAGCCACTACTGCCACTGCTGCCAGATGAAAACAGACACCCCATGCTTGACTGCCCGCCCATGCTAGAATCGAACGCATGCGGCGCTTCTTGCCACTGATCCTCATTCTGGCGCTCGCTTGTGGCCTGCTGCCGCCCGGCCGCGCACCAACGCGCCCGGCCCCGACTGCTGCCGCCACGCTCCAGCCTACGCTGGATCGCGCCACACCGGCCCAAACGCCATTCCCCACGGCCGGCTCGGCCGCGGCTACCAGCGTCCCGGCCGCCACCGCCGCGGCCAGTTCCACCGCCGCGGCCAGCTCCATCGCCGCGGCCAGCTCGGCCACCGCGACCATCCCTGCCGTGGCGCCCGCGCCGCTCGCCACGGGCACTGCCGGCCCTTCAGCCTATCAACTTTCACCCAGCGATGTGCACTTCGAGCCCGATCCGCAGTTGTATTCCGGCGATGTAGCCAGCATCGTGGTCGTCGGTCATGGCGCCGGCGCGGCCTGGCAAGGCGCGCGTGCCAGGGTCTTCGTCGATGGTCCCAACGGGCCGCCGCGGGCCAGCGCGGATTTTGGGCAATTTGGCCTCGGCGGCCAGTGGCAGGCCACCCTCACCTGGGTCTGGGACACGCGCGGGCGGGTGGGGGCCCAAACAATCTACGTGGAAGTCGACCCGCCGGACAACCCCGGTGGCCGGGCCATCTCGCAGACCCTGACCGTGGCCGTCAACATCCTGCCCGCCGTGGACCGGCCCGAGCCCGAAGCCACGGCCCAATGGGCCAGCGTGGAGAGCGCCTGCTGCATCTTTCATTACCTGACCAACACCGCCGCCGCGCGCGACATCGACCTGATCCGCGCCACCGCCGACGCCGCTCTGGCTCACGATCAGGCCGTGCTGGGCGTAACGTTGAAAGGCAAAATCACTTTCACCATGCTCAGCCGCCTGCTGGGCAACGGCGGCTTCACCGCCAACGAGGTTTCCATCACCTACATTGATCGCAATGCCGCCGCCAGCGACCTGTTTACCATCTTCGCGCACGAAGAAACGCATGTGCTCGACCGCCAGATCGCCCGCGTGCGCCCCACCCTGATGACCGAGGGCCTGGCGGTGTTTGTCGCCGGCGGCCACTTCAAGCCTGAGCCGCTGTCAGCGCGCGCCGCCGCGCTGCTGACCCTCAGTCGCTACATTCCGCTGGCTCAGCTGGCTAACAACTTCTACCAATCCCAGCACGAGGTTGGCTACCTGGAAGCCGCTGGGTTCATTCAATACCTGGTGGACCAATATGGCTGGCCGCGTTTCCGCGTGATGTATGGCTCGTTCAACGCAGCGCCCACCGACGCGCAGACGCTCGACGCGGCCTTGCAGGTTCAATATGGACAGGGACTGAGCCAGTTGGAGGCCGCTTGGCTGGCCTATTTGAAGGCGCTGCCGCCAGCCCCGGCCCAGGCCGACAACCTGCGGCTCACCATTCGCCTGTATGACACGCTGCGGCGCTACCAGCAACTGGATGACCCCTCGGCTTACTTTCTCACCGCCTGGCTGCCCGATGGCAGCCAGGCTCGCGCGCGCGGCGTCCTGGCCGACTTTATCCGGCACCCGGATGGGCCGGAAAATATTGCCCTGGAGGCCATGCTGGCGGCGGCCGGTCAGGCCGTGAATGCCGGCAACGACGCGGGCGCGGCGCGGCTGCTAGACAGCGTAAACGCGGCGCTGGACGCCGGCAGCCTGGCCGCCGACCCGCTGGCGGCGGAGGAGTTGGCCGTTGTGCGGCAAGTGCTGGCCGCGGGCTACGAGCCGCAGCGCATCACGCTTGACCAGGATGCGGCCACGGTGCAGGCCGTCAGCCGCGGCGCCTGGCCGCGGCTGGACCAGCTTAGATTGCGCCGCGGCGCGGGCGGGTGGCAGGTGCTGGCCTCCGGCTGGCTGGAATCGTTGCTGCGTTTCAGGCAGTAAGCCGGGTCCTGGTTGGGGCCCGGGTATAATCGGGGCGTGTATGCCTCTGGTTACAAATTAATCATCCAGTTTCGACAGCCGCCCGATCCGGCCGAGTTTGAGCGCCGCTGGTCGGAAGAATTCGTGCCCCTGGCCGAGCGCCTGCCTGGCCTGCAGCGCGTGGTGGTCAGCCACACCCACGGCGGCCCAGCCGGGCCGGTCGACATCTACCTCATCCACGAATTGCATTTTGTCAGCCAGGCGGAATTGACCGCCGCGCTCAGCTCGCCGGAAGGGGTAGCCGCCGGGCAGTGCCTGGTGCACCTGGCCGGGCGGCTGGCCACGCTGCTCTTTGCCGAACATATGGAAGATCGGCCGCGGGCCGGGTCCGAAGGCTAACGAAAGCGCGCCAATGCGACAACACAATTCGAACACGAATGTCGGCGTCTATATCGACGTGGCCAACCTGACCCGCAATGGCGGCTACGGCATGCGCTACGAGGTGCTGCGTGAGTTTGCCTGCCGCGGCAACGCCGAGCCGGTGCGCCTGAACGCCTATGTCACCATCGACGCCGACCGGGCCGAGATCGACCCGCCTTATCGCGAGGCGCAGCAGGGTTTCTATTCGCTGCTGCGCGACTTCGGCTACAAGGTCATTCAAAAGAACGTCAAGTGGTACACCGACGAGAATGGCAACCGCTTCGGCAAAGCCAATGCAGATCTCGACCTGGCCGTGGATGCGCTGCTGCAATCGGAGAATATCGACCGGGTGCTGCTGGCCACCGGCGACGGCGACTTTGTGCAGGTGGTGCGCGCCCTTCAAAACAAGGGCTGTCGGGTGGAAGTGGTGGCCTTCGAGAACGTCTCGGCCGACTTGAAGCGCGAGGCTGACCTGTTTATGGCCGGCTATCTGATCCCGAACCTGCTGCCCACCGCCACCGCCCGCACCGGCCCCGCCTGGGGCGAGCTGGGCGCGCGGGTGCGCGGCGTGTGCTACAACCACACCGGCAAAGGCTATGGCTTCCTGCGCTATTTGAAATACATCTCGCCCGAGCTGTGGAAGATCGATCCGCGCCAGTCCGAGTCGCCTTACGACAGCGTCTTTTTTCACAACTCGCAGTTGCCTGAAGAAGTGCATGCCGGCGATCTGCCCAGCCGCAGCATGTTGTTCGAGTTTGAGCTCAGCAAGGCCGAAGGCCGCGACAACGGCACCCAGGCCATCAATATGCAGCTCATCAGTCCGCGCCGGCGCGTGGCCTCCGGCCAGACGGCGCCGCTGGTCATGCCGCCCGCGCTGCCGCCAACCGCATAAAGCAATCGCCACGTATCGACAAGGCCGCTTTCCCGCGCGACAAGACCTGGGGCGGTGGGCTGACGCCGCGGGCGCTCAGCGTGCTGCGCCGCTGGCTGCTGAACCGCGCCGCGCGCATCTCCACCCACAACGAAGCCTTTTGCCGCACCATCGCGAGTGTTTTGCTGGGCTAT
>JAYTFQ010000972.1:0-12624 GCA_043734225.1 Anaerolineales bacterium
GTGGCATCTTGTTCGGGCGGCGTTTGATAATATACTCAGGTGATGGGAATTATAATATGGCCATGGACATACACTTGCAAACCGCCATGGAAGCCGCCCGCCGCGCCGGTGATCTGCTCATGCGCAAGCTGCCGTTGTCGCGCCAGGTGCGCTACAAGGGTGAGCGCGATATCGTTACCGATGCCGACGAAGCCGCTCAGCAGTTGATCGCTGAAATCATTCACGAGCGCTTTCCCCAACACGCTTTCCTGGGCGAGGAGGGCGAGCACGCCGCGGCCCTGACCAGCGCCACGCCGACCTGGATTGTGGATCCGCTGGACGGCACGACCAATTATGCCCGCCGCTACCCGTCGTTTTGCGTATCGGTGGGGTTGGCCGAGGCCGGCCTGCTGCGGGTGGGGGCGATCTACGACCCGGCCCGGCGCGAGATGTTCTACGCCCAGCAGGGGCAGGGGGCGTTCTTGCAGCGCGGCCGAGCCGGCGCACAGCCTATGCAGGTGAGCGCCATCGCCGAGTTGGACGAGACACTGGTGGGGGTGGATTGGGCCCGCGACCCGGCGCTGCGGGCGCGGACCGTGGCGGCTGTGACCCGCGCGGCGGCCACCTGCCGCAGTGTGCGTGCCACCGGCAGCGCCGCGCTGGCGCTGGCCTACCTGGGCGCGGGCTGGATGGACGCCTATTTTCACCTGATGTTGATGCCCTGGGATGTGGCGGCGGGCGCGCTGATCATCCGCGAAGCCGGCGGGGTGATGACGACGCCGGCCGGCGCGGAATGGACGCTGGGCGAACCGGCAGTGGTGGCCGGCAACGGCAAGCTGCAGGCCAAGCTGTTGGGGGCGTTAGGATTGATAGAAGGCTAACTGGCAAGTGACAATTGGTAATTCGTAAGCAATGGACAGCTTTGACTGGGATACGACCGGCGCTGCCAGCAACATGTACTATATTTGCGTGGCCGTGACCGGCGGCGGGAGCGCGGCCACTTATGGCAGCGAAGCGCCGGTGATCGGGGGCTAGAGGTTGTGTCGATGCGGCGGCTGTTGGCGTTGATGGCCGGCACGTTTGGGCTGTGGCTGGCGGCCGTCTGCCAGGCCGTGTTCCTGCCGGGGCAGCGACCCGGATCGCCTCGGCGCGTGCCTGGTTTAAGAGTCCAAAAATTTGGTGTTATGCTTCCGTCGTGCCGTACGGAGAGCATCAGGCCATCAGGAGACCCCCATGAGCATCAGCAAGCATTACGTCCAGGAAGTGCGCGACAACACTAATTATCTGGCCACCTGGCTGCCGACCGTTACCGTGGCCGTCGGCGACGTCGGCACCATCCGCGATTACGAATATCAACCCCTGACAAACCTGAAGGCGCTCGGCATAGATTTCGAGTCGGCGCCCGCTCATGTCGTCGCCGACGTCAATTACTATTCGGCCGGCTCCGTGTCCATCTCGACCAAGCTGGCCGGTGACGCGCCCTTGGCCGGCTCGGCGCTGGCCCAGGCCAAGGCCGGCATGAGCATTCGTTTCTCGCGCGACAACGGTGTGGTGCTGCTCGCCGCGCGCTGCCAGTCCAGGCAGATCAAGCAAATGCTGGAGGTCAGCAACGAAATCCTGAAGCGCCACACAACCGGGGAGTGGAAGCCGGATTGGGTACTGGTGACGGAGGTGGTGTCGGCTGACAGCACGACTATCCTCATCTCGCGCGGATCCAGCGCCGCCATCGACCTGGCCGCGACGGGCAGCGTCAGTGCTCCGACGCTCAACCTGGCCGATGTGGACGCGAAATTCGAAATCGTCCAGCAGTCCAACATCGGGACGAATATCCTGGCCACGCGCGGCTTGACGCCCCTCTTTCGCGCCGCCGCCATACGCAAGCACCTCTTTCGGCCCGATCAATTCCGCGACGCCGGGCCTGAGCGCAGCGGCGAGGAGCTGAAGGTCGGCGACGTGGATTACGACGACTTTGCCACTGGTTGAGCCTATGGCTGACGCGGCTAAGGACCAGGTCATTCAGCTCCTCCAACAGGCCGAACAGGTCGGCAATCGCGGGCAGCACCGCCAGGCCGGCGAGCTGCTGGCGCAGGCTGCCTCTCAGGCGCGGTCAGCCTTCGGCGACCAGAGCGAGCTGTTTGCCGAAGCGCGCCGCCTGCAAGCCGACCTGGCCCTCTTCCAAGGCGAATTGGACCAGGCGCTGCCGTTGTACCAGGAAACTGTTCAGATTCTCGAGCGGTTGGTCACGCCGAAGGCGGTTCCGCTCGCTCTGGCCCCCACGCTCATTTCGCTAAGCCGGGTCTATGTTGGGCGCGGCGCGCCGCAACCGGCCCACGAGTTGCGCCAGCGCGCCGGCCGGCTCCTGCTGGCCGATCTGGCGTCCGGCGCCCGGCCGGTGACCCAGGTTCTGGTGGACCTGGCAGCGGCGGCGCAGGCCGCTGACCCGGCCGAAGCCGAAGCCCTGTACCGAGCGATACTGGCCGTCTTACTGCGCCAACCCGGGGCCGCGCTGCCGCTGCTGGTGTTCACTGTGGAGCTGGGCTCACTGTTGGCCGACCTTGGCTGCTCGGCCGAGGCGGCCGAGTTCCTGGCGAACGGCCTGGCGGTGCTGACGATCATTCCGCCTGGCCAACGCGACCGCATTCAAGGCTCCGCGCTCAAATTGGCCGATCTGTGCCGCCAGCTCGACCGGGCCGATCAGGCCTTGCCGCTCTACGCCTCTATTGCCGCCGCCAATGGACCTGAGGTCGCCCAAGCCTCGCAGAAGGAGGCGCGCTGTGACGCCCTCATCGGCCAGGCCTTGGCGCACCAGGACTTGAAGCATTTCGATCAGGCGGAAACGCTCTTGCGCGATGCGCTGGCTTATTCCACGCAGGCGTTCGGTCAAGCTGACAATCGGACGGCGCAAGCCGCCATGCGTCTGGCGGATCTGTTTCAACATCAACAGCGATACGCGAAAGCCCTGCCGTCGTATGAGCTGGCCGCACAGTCCTATAGGGCTACGGTTGGGCCGCGGGATGCAGACTATGCCGATGCGCTCGAAGGCCTGGCGATTTGCCATGACCAATTGGGCAATTACGCGGAGGCGGAAGAACGCTACCGGGAGGTGATCAAGATCCGCGACCTGACCCTGGGGCGCTCGCACCCGGCCGCCTTGCGCGCCAGACAAAACCTGGCCGAGCTGGCCCGGGCCCGGGGTGATTTTCCCACGGCGGCGGCGCGCTTCGAGCAGTTGCTGCGCGAGATCCAGGCCGCCAACTTGCCCCCCAGCGATTCGCTGGCCCTTATCAAAAACAATCTGGGGGAGGTTTACAACGCACTGGGACGCGCTCCCGAGGCCCTGGCCCTCGTCAAGGAAGCCTACCGCCTGCGCGCCGCGTGGCATGGGCCCGACTCCGCGGACGCGGCGCGCAGCCTGACCGCGCTCTCGGCACTGTGCCTCGATCAGAACCGCCTGCGCGCCGCCTTCTGCTACGGCACGCTCGCCCGCCGCATTCACGCCCAGCGCGACATGCGGCGCTCGCTCGCCAGCGACGACCTAGGCCTGGCGCGTATCCTTGCGCGGCAGGGAAAGCACACCGCGGCCGTGACCTTGCTCGAAGCGGTGATCAAGGAGCTGCCGGATTTGTATGGCGCCCTACACCCTGTGATTGGGAACGCTCACTATCTGATCGCCTATTCCTGCGCGCGCCAGTCCCAATGGGCGCCGGCGCGCGCGCACCTCGCCAGCGCCATGGCCTCGGAAGACGAGGCGCTCATCCAGACCATGCTGTCGGCGCCGCGTGACTCTCTGGCCGAGTATCTCAGGCGCGAGCGTGACCGGCTTTCGCTCTTCATATCGGCCGTGCTGAATGACCCGGCCTGCCCGCCGGTTGACCAGCAGACCGCTTATGCACGCCTGCAGCGCATCAAGGGCCTGGAAAACCGCACCCTGCGCCTGCTCAATCGGCAGTCGGATGTGGTCCGCCAGAATGAAGACGAGATCATGGAGTTGCTGCAAGAGCGCCAGACCGTGCGCCAACAGTTGACCCGCGTGCGGTTGGAGGGCGAGCAGGTCGCCGGGGCCGGCCAGGTCAACGCCGACATCGGCGCTTTCGAACAGCGCCTGCGGGATTTGGACCGCCAGTTGGGCCGCTTCGTCGGCGAAGATCTGCTGCGATCGGAGGCCTCGCCTCTGGGATCGGGCGAGATTGCCGCGGCCCTGCCGGCGGGCAGCGTGCTGGTCGAATACGTGGTCTTCACCGATCGGACGGCGGAGCCGGTCGCGCGCTATGCGGCCTTCATTGTGCCGGCCCGACCAGGCGCCTTGAGCCAGGTGAGCTATGTCGGAAACCTGGGGCCTAACCTGTTGCTGGTCGGCGCCAGCGACATCGACCAGCCGGCCGTCGCGCTGTCCAGCGGCGCGGATGGCCAGGCGCCGTCTGCGCCGCTGACCTTGGTGGATATCGGCGCGGCCGCCGAGATCGACCGGGCCATCGACGAACTGCGCGGCTCGCTCGTCGACTACGTTCCGCAATCCGATGGCCGCCTGCCCGCATGGGTCCGCAAAGGTCGTTACCTATACAACCGCCTGATCCGTCCGCTGCCAGCCGCGCTGAAAGACGCCCAGCACGTCTTCATTGCGCCAGATGGCGCGCTCAACGGCCTGCCGTTCGAAATCCTGCCCAACGAGGCGGGCTATCTGATCGACGCGTTCACGCTCAGCTACCTCCTGCTGGGGCGCGAAGCGCTGCGCTTTCTGAAACGCGTGAACCCGCCCACTCCATCGCTGGTGCTGGCCGCGCCCGATTACGCGCACGCGGCGCCGGCGGCGGGCAGCCGCCCCGGCCCGCTGCCGGCCGACCGCATCGCGGAACTGCGCCGCGCCCCACGCTTTGTCGACCTGGATCACACCCTGGCGGAGGGCCAGAACGTGGCCGGCCTGTTGGGCGTGCCGGCTCTCACCGGCGATCAGGCGGTGGAGACGGCCCTGCGCGGCGCTCGCTCGCCCGAGATCGTTCATATCGTCACCCATGGCTTCTATCTGCCGCGGGCCGCGGCCGGCGAGCCGCCGCCGGGCCTGCTGTCGGCCGACCGGCTGGACCGCCGCGCCGGCCTGGAGGATCCGTTGGAGCGCAGCGGGCTGGCCCTGGCGGGTGCCAACGCCTTCCTCGACCTGGGGGTGGCGGTGTCGGCGGCCGACGACGGCATTTTGTTCGCCTCGGAGATCGTCGATTTGGAGTTGAGTAACACCGATCTGGTGTTCCTGGCGGCCTGCCAGAGCGGGCAGGGGGATGTTCAACTCGGCGCCGGAGTGCAGGGTTTGCGCAGCGCTTTTTCCGCCGCCGGCTGCCGCAGCGTAATCAGCGCGCTCTGGAAGATTCCCGATGCCAAGGCCGCGGCGATGGCGGCGATGTTTTACGAAGAATTGCTCAAGGGGGAGCGGCGCGTAGCGGCACTGTACGCAGCCAAACGCGAAATGCGCCGGCTGAATCCGCTGGACCCGATCGCCTGGGGCGGCTTGATCCTGGATGGCAATCCCGCGCGCTTGGCGCGCTTCGAGCCGCTCAGCCAGTTGTCGGTCGCCACATTGGTATGGCCCAAAGTGCTGGGGCCGGCCCTGACGTCGGCCGAGACCATTCCGCCGGCCGAACAGGCCGAAGCCCTCTACCAGCAGGGTCTGGGACAGATGCACGATCAGGCCGATGACCAGGCTGAGCAAGCTTTCACCGCCGCCATGAATCTGGAAGGCGCACGGGCGGAAACGGCCGCATTGGCTCTGTACGAGCGCGCCGGACTCTATCGCCGCCGGGGTCAATTGCCACTGGCTTTTCAGGACTACGCCCGTCTGCTGTCTATACGGAATGTCCCGCCGCGGCTGCGCCTCGGCGCGCTCGCCGACCGGGGCACGACCCACATCATGAATCACGACGACGCAGCTGCGATCGCGGACTATACGGCCTACGTTCAATTGCCGGATGTTTCCGAAAGCGACCGCCTGCAGGTCTTGCAGAACCGCGGCTTCGCGTACCTGCGCAACGGGAATTTTGAAGCCGCCGCCGCCGATTTCACGACGATCATCACCACGCCGGGCGCTGACCGCGTGCAGCGCGCCAAGGCCCTGGGGAACCGGGGCGAGTGCTACCGGCATCGCGGGCAGTGCGACCTGGCGCTGCAGGACGTCGATCTGGGCCTGCGGATGGGGGTGGGCGACGCGCAGTTGATCCGTCTCCTGCACACGGTCCGGGCGCTCACCTACTTCGACTCGGGCGCCCTGCCTCAGGCCGTCGCCGAGTTAACATTTCTGCTGGCCGAGCCGGATGTGCCGGCGGGAGCCGCTGAAATCGATCTGTGGTATCGCGCCGGCGCCTACCAGGCCCTGGGCCAGGTGGACCAGGCCCGCCTCGATTATCAGGCTTTGATTGATCTGCCCAATGCCTCGGCTAATTATGTCGACGACGCTCGCCAGCGCCTGGTCGCGCTCAATACGGACCCATAGTGCTCAGGTTTGCAGCACGGCGGCCAACCCGGGCAGGCAAGCGCACACCCCTTGCCAACGATCGATCTCCTGATTCAGCCTCAGGCTTTTGCGGAGCAATTCAGCCGCGTGTTCCAGGTCCCCTGCGGGTCCTGCCACGTAGCCTGGGCTGCGCAGATGGTAAGTGAGCACCTGGAGATTGTGACTCTGGCAGGTGAAGTCGATCGAGGCTTGGCACAGCCGGCACGGCAATTGCCACCGCGCGGTCCAGCGCCGACTGGGCAGCGTCCTGTTCACCCAGGGAGTCGAATGTCCAGCCCAGGCAGCTCAGCGCCAAGGCCAGGGCGAGCGCCCTGGCCGGCTCCAGGCTCAACTCGCCGGGCGGGCCTCGCCGCGGCAGCTTGCTCAATGCCTCCATGGCTTCCGGTCTCAAGCGACTCTCCGAGAACATGTCCAGAGAGCCGATGAGCTCGAGCTAGTATTTCCGCCGCCAGCGCCGCCCAGCCGGTTCGGGCGCCGAGGTTGGGGGCCAGGCCAGGGCACGCGCCGGTTGCCAAACTCAAGGTCCAGGCGCTTGCACTAGGCCGCTTGTTCCCGGCCGCGCCCGCTCTAGTCAGCGCGGGCGGCCAGCACCGCCGAGTATTCCAGGTGCCGCTGGCGTGCGCCGGGCTGACCGCTCAGGCGGAGTATTTTCGCAAGCACACCCGGCGGATGCAATGCCAGGAATTTTACGAGCAGTACTACCCGTTAGGCTCGGGCACACTCGAATGATGACGCAGCGCCGCGGACTGGTTCGATGAACGACACCCACGACTTTGAAACGCTGTTTGTATGCAAGATCTTTTGTCCGCACATCGGGGCGCATTCATCTAGCCCGGCCATGATATTCGCCGCGACCGCGCAGTGAAAAAACAGGTTGCACCGATCGGCATGCTGGCGGGCTGGCTAACCCTGTTAGCCGTTGCCTGTGTGCCAGCCCGGTTGGCGGGCCGCGTGGCCGCTACTGCGCCGCAGGCCACGCCGCCGAACTCCGTCGCGCGGCCCGCGAGTTGGTGTCAGCTCTATTTCACCAACCCGGTCGTCACCAGCCGTCTTCTGGACCCCAGCGGCGGCATTCCCGACCAAATCGCGTCGGCCTTTGACGGCGCGCAGCAAACCGTTGACCTTGCCATCTATCAATTTGACTTGAAGGTCCTATCCGACGCCCTGCTGCGCGCCCAGGCCCGCGGGGTGCGGGTGCGCGTGGTGACAGACAGCGACTCGCTGAATATGGACGGCATTGTGGCCTTGCTGAAGGCCGGCGTGCCGGTGGTGCCCGACCAGCGCCAGGCCATCATGCACGATAAGTTCGCCGTCATCGATGGCGCGGCGGTGTGGACCGGCTCGATGAACTACACGTTTACCGACGCCTATCGCAACGACAACAACGTTGTCGCCATTCAATCGCCCGAGCTGGCGCAGAATTACACCCACGAGTTCGAGAAGATGTTCGTCACCCGGCAGTTTGGCGCGCACAGCCGGGGGGACACGCCGCACCCGCTCATCATGCTGGCCGGGACCGAGATCGAAACCTATTACTCGCCGGCTGGGGCCGTGGCCGCGCACGTCAACGATGCGCTGGCGTCTGCGCGTGACAGCGTTCTATTTATGGCCTTTGATTTTACCCGCCAGGACTTTGGCCAGACTCTGCTGGATCAAGCGGCTGCCGGCCGCGATGTGCGCGGCGTATTTGAGGGCCAGCAGTTGGCCGCCGGCGGGGATGCGGCCTGGCAGTTGCTGGCCAGGGGTGGGCTGGCGGCCAACATCCGCAAAGACGGCAACCTTTATAACATGCACAACAAGGTGTTCATCATTGACAAGGCCGTGGTGGTCACCGGCTCCTACAACTTTTCTGCGGCCGCTGAAAACGACAACGATGAGAATGCTCTGATCATTCACAACCCTGCCATAGCCGCGGCCTACTTCGCGGACTGGGAGAAGATTTGGGCCGCGGGGAGATAGTAGAGCGTCAGTGTGCCAGCACCGTCTCAATCCACGGCCGGTGCTCTTCGTCGTGCCCATAGGTGTTGCCCGCGATGTTGTTGCGCAGCGTGTCGTCCAGGCCGTACAGCTCTGCTTCCGGCAGGGCCTCGATGCGCTGGAGCAAAGTCGCGTGCACGCGCCGGTACTCGGCCACGATCTCAGCGGCCGGCCGGTCCTTGTCGGGAGCGCGCACAATCTCGTTGATCGCCACCCAGTCGCCGCTCTGGTAGACGTCCTCGGGCACGCCCAGCGCCTCGGCGCTCTGGCGGCCATCCATATTGCTCAGCACTTTGCGGCCCCAGGCCGCCAGATGCGCCAGGTGGTCCTTCACCGCCCAGCCTTCCGGGCCGGGAGCCGACAGGGCCGCGTCGCCCAGGCCGGTCAGGGTGCGCTCCAGTTCGGCGCGCGCCGTGCGGATGCGCTGCAAAAGCTCGGTTTTGTTCGTCGGTTCGGGTTGTTCGGCTTGCGGGACGGCGGATTGGGTCATGACGGTCTCCAAGGAGCGGGGGCGTTCAGTCAAACGCCGCTACACAGCCAATATCAACATGCCGATGAAAATAATGACCAACGCGGCCAGCAGCCAGCCTGGCATGTGACCTACTTCCAGCGTGCCGCCATGGCGGGTTAGCCGCTCGCGGGCCATGAAGTCGCGCGCGTCGGCCAGGGTCTCATTCGCATGGCGTTCAAAATAGTTAGAGTCGTACATTTTTGTGCCTCCTTGCTTAAACAACAGTAACCAGCTATAATGCCTTTTGATGGTTGTATATTAGCACAATTGAACTAACCTGTCAATAGAGATTTGAAGGTTATAACGATGATTGGCGTCAGTGATTTTGAGCGGGCGTTGAAGTTGGAAACCGAGCGCCTGTGCCTGGATTTCACCAATACCGCCAACTGGCACGCCAGCGCGCAGCCGGTGGAAGAGCTGCCGGCCTACACCGACCTGGTGACCTGGGCGCAGAATGTGAGATTGCTCACCGAGGCCGAGCGGCAGCGTCTGAAGCGTCAGGCCGCGCGGCGCCCGGCCGAGGCCAAAGCGGTGCTGGCGCGCGCGCATACCCTGCGCGAGGCCGTTTACCGGCTGCTTTCGGCCACCGCTCACCGGCGCGCGGCCAACGCCGCCGACCTGGACCTGATCAATGCCGAGCTGGCTCTGGCGCTGGCGCAGGCGCGGCTGGCGCCGGTCGCCTTCGGCTACGCGCTGCATTGGCCGGCGTCGCCCGACGCGCTGGATTGTATGTTGTGGCCGGTGGTCTATTCCGCCGCTGATTTGTTGGCCCAGCCCGAGCTGCTGGCACGCGTCGGCGAGTGCGCCGACGATCGCGGCTGCGGCTACTTGTTCCTGGACATGACCAAGAACCACAGCCGGCGCTGGTGTGATATGAAGGACTGCGGCAATCGGGCCAAGGCCCGGCGGCATTATGAGCGGCGGAAAGAAGAAGCCCAGTAGGCTTATAATCTAACTATGGAAGAAACTGTCGCGGTGTCTGTGCGGCCGGCGGTGCCGGTGACGGTGTGGCTGGCCCGCTTGGGGCTGGCAGTCGTATTTGTTGGAGCGATTTTTGGATCGCTGGGGCTGGGCGCCGCGGCGCTGTTCAGCCTCAATTATCGCCAGCAGATTTACCCCGGCGTGAGCGCCTGGGGAGTGGATCTCTCTGGCCGGACTCCCGAAGACGCGGCCGCGGCCTTGACTGGAGCGTTCACGTATCCGCAGCAGCCGGGGATTACTTTCCGCGACCTGGATACGCCCAACGGAAAAACCTGGACCGCCAGCCCAGCCCAGCTGGGCCTGCGCTTCGACCTGGCCGCCACCATCGCGGACGCTTATGCGGTAGGGCGCAGCGGCAACCCGCTGGTGGATGCTGGGCAAATCCTGAAAACCTGGTATTCCGGACGGCAGGTATCGCCGGTGCTGGTCTATAACGCCAGCCAGGCGGACGTCTATTTGAACGGCATCGCGCAGCAAGTCTTCGCGCCCACGGTTGAAGCCACGCTGACAGCCACCGGCAGCCAGATTGCCACGACATCCGGCCAGATAGGCCGCCAACTGGACGTGCTGGCCACGGCCTCGGCCGTGCGTCCGGCGCTGCTCGAGCTGCGGCGCGCCGATATTCCACTCAAGTTCATCCAGACGCCGCCGCTGGTGTTGAATGCCGCCGACCAGGCTGCGGCGGCCAAAGCCATCCTCAGCCAGCCGCTGACGCTGACCGTCACCCAGCCGCTGGCCGGCGACCCTGGTCCATGGACGATTGACACGGCCAGCCTGGGCAGCATGCTACAGGTGCGGCGCGTGGCTGATAGCCTCAACGCCGCCCACTATGAAGTGGGCCTCGACCCGCAGGCCGTGCGCGCGTTCCTCCAGCCGCTAACCGACCCGCTACGCAAAGCCGCTGTCAACGCGCGCTTCACCTTCAATGACAAAACCAAGCAGATCGAGCTGATGGCGCCTTCACAGGCGGCGCGCGAGCTGGATGTGGACGGCAGCCTGGCGGCTATCAATAAGGCCCTGGCCTCCGGCCAGCACAGCGTGCCGCTGATGTTCAGGGTCACGCCGCCCCAGGTGGGCGACGACGCCACGGCCGACAAGCTGGGCATCACCGAGTTGGTCAGCTCGCAGTCGACGTATTTCGTCGGGTCTTCGGCCGCGCGCATTCAGAACATTACCGCGGCCGGGGCGCGCTTCCAAGGGCTGATGGTGGCGCCGAACTCGGTGTTCTCATTTGACGACAACCTGGGCGATGTCAGTTTGGACTCGGGCTTCGCCGAGGCGCTAATCATCTTTGGCGGGCGCACCATCGCCGGGGTGGGGGGCGGGGTGTGCCAGGTAAGCACGACCGTTTTCCGGGCCGCCTATTTCGGCGGCTTCCCCATCGTGCTGCGCTATTCACATGCCTATCGGGTGGGCTACTATGAGCGCGGCGACACCTGGAAAGGCCCGGGGCTGGATGCCACCGTCTACGCGCCGCTCGTCGATTTCCAGTTCAAAAACGACACGCCCTCCTGGCTGCTGATGGAAGTGTACGTGGACCCAGCCGCCAGCCGCATCACCTGGAAGTTCTATTCCACCTCCGATGGCCGTCAGACCGCCGTGGGCCAGGCCAACGTGCAAAACGTGGTGCCCGCGCCGCGGCCCATGTATGAACAAAACGACAGCTTGCAGCCGGGCCAGATCAAGCAGACCGACTATTCCGCTGACGGCGCCGATGTGACCGTGTCGCGCGTCATCATGCGCAACGGCCAACAGGTCAACGCCGGCGAAGCGCCCATTACCACCCACTACGAGCCGTGGCGGGCGGTGTTTGATTATGGCCCCGGCACGCAGGGCATCCCCACGCCCGAGCCGACGGCGAGCCCGACGCCGTAAAACCGACGAAGGACGAAGGACGAAGGACGAAGGACGAAGGACGGACCTAACTTCGCGGTTCTGTCAGGCCGCACCTATTTGTCTGCTCATCGCCTGGACTCGAGCCGCCCGAATAGTGTTAATATCAGTTTGTGACACGCGAAAGGGGTGCCCAGCCTGATTTCTCAATCAGGCAGCCTGAATTGGTTCAGTTTGATCGATCACCGATCAAGCGGCTTAAATCAGCAATCTCCGACCTTCGTCATTTGTCACGCGCAGCGTTCATCCTTCGCTCGTATTCTTTTCCCGACCGCTTCGTCACCATTGAGCTCAAAAGCCGCCTGCCATGGCTGGCGGCGCTGCTGGCGCTGGCCTGGTACATCGCCGCGCCCACTGACGTGGCGGCGCTGCTGCTGTTTGGGCTGGCCGGCATGCTGGTCGTTGGCTGGTTGTGGGCGCGCGCCATGGCGCGCGAGGTGGCGGCCCGGCGCCGGCTAATCTTTGCGGCGGTGCAGGTGGGCGACGTGCTGGAAGAGCAGTTGTCGCTGGACAACGGCGCGCCGCTGCCGGTGTTGTGGGCAGAGTTTGTCGATCGCTCGGACCTACCCGGCTACACGGTCCGCGGCGTGCGCGCGGCTGACCCGGGCAGCACCGTGCATTGGAACGCCAGCGCCGTCTGCTCGCGGCGCGGGCTGTTCACGCTCGGGCCGTGGGAGCTGCTCCTGGGCGACCCGTTTGGGCTCTTTCGCGTGCGGCAGGTTTACACCGCGCGCCAGGAGCTGCTAGTCTATCCGCCGCTGGCGCCCCTGCCGCCCCAACTGCTGCC
>JAYTFQ010000973.1:0-2170 GCA_043734225.1 Anaerolineales bacterium
GTCGGTCGAGTAGGTCTTGCGGTTTATCTGATCCATAAACCTGAGCCTACTCGGCCGATTTTATTCAGTCAACCCGCCTCTTTGAAGACACTCTCTTAGGCAACCGGCGCGCTCAAGGCAGCCGGAGTGAAAAACAAAACATCACCGCGAAGACACTAAGACGCGAAGAATACCTAAAGAAGATTTAAGGCAGAACCATCTGTGTCATCCGTGCACTAAAGTTTTTGATCCTGTCCGGCCAACCCAATAAACCATTCCGGGCACGCCGGCCACTCCGCCCACACTTGCTCCCATCTCTCCTCATCAGGGACACCCAACACCGCGCTGGCCAGACAATGCTCCCCGGGCGCGTGTTGGCCAAGCAGGCTGGGCAGCAGGGCCCGCGGCGCCAGCAGATTTGTGTTGGGGGCCGTAACAACCACTCGGCCCGTGCGCTGCCCTAGCAGATCTCTCAGCCCGCTGGCGCCTGCCGGGTAGCGCGCCAGCGCCAGGCCGGCTGAGGTTTGCTGCTTGCCATCGCCCTCGGCGCCCACCGCGAAACCGCCTTCAGCGCTCCACAGTGGCCGGCCGCAGCGCAGCCGGTGCAGCCGCATGTGCCAGGGTGGGGCGGCCACCAGCCAGGTTTCCACTTCCACGTCCGGCCATGGCCGCCACAGCGCGTGTAGTCCTTCAGGGGCAATCCGCGCCTCCAGCGGCTCTTGGCGCACCCGGTAGTAAACACCGTCGGCGCTCAATGCCAGCATGCTGTCGGCCGCCGCCTGCTCCAACCGCCACTCGCCGGTTGGCTTTCGCCCCTGTTCCGTGGCCGGTACGCTAAAGCCAAACACAGTCGAATAGGCGAACTTGGCATACTTCGCCGCTCCGTGCCGCAGCCACGTGGCGTGCTGTCCAGAGGCCAGCGCGAAAACGTGCGCGCTGCCGGCGTCACGGCACACGATCATGCCTGGGTGGACCAACGGTTTGACCGGCTCCAGCGCGGGCAGGGGGGCGGCGTCCGCTTGCCAAAAGGGATGGGTCTCGGGCAGGGCCAGCGGCAGGAAACATTTCAAGGCCCAATACGGCGAGCCCGGGTAGTTGTATTGGTCGGCCATCTCGAGTTGTGCGTAACCATAGCCGACAGATAGCACACCGTCCTGAGTAAAAATATTCCGGCGGCGCCAGGACTGCAGATGGCGCAGCATCAGGCCCTTGATCACGCCCCACGGCAGCGCCGGCACCTCCGCGAAGGCCAGCGCTCCCCAAAAACCGCCCTGAGCAAAACGATAGGTCAGGCTGCGCCCGAACGGCAGCGCCGCGCCATCCGCCGCAAACCAATAGATGAAGTCCTGCGCGAAGCGCGCGGCTCGTTCCCGAAAGCGTTGGGCGCGCTCGCGGTCCTGGTCGCCAGCCAGCCGGGCATAGATCAGGCTGTAGAAATGAATGGCGAACGCGACGTAGTAGTCGCGCTGCGCTGTGGGGCCGTCGGCGTACCAGCCATCGCTGAGATAAAACGTCTCCAGCCGCTCGAGCGCGGCCTGCGTGGCGGCCGGGTCGTGCTCGGCGCCCACCCGCTCCAGCCCCAGGTTCACCAGCACCCGGAAAAACAGCCAGTTGTTGTCGGACAGGCTGCGCTCGTTGATGAGTAGCAGCCAGCGGGCCAGGTTGGTCTTGGCGGCCGGCTCCAACGGCGTCCACACCTCGCCTGGTGCCATCGCCAGCGCGCAGCCCAGGGCCGCCATCTCCACCAGCGCCTGGCCCTTCTCACCTGGCTCGCCCCAGTATTCGGGATGGCGCGGGTCAGTGCCGTTGGTCAACCCGCGCCGGTAAAGCGCCCAGTCGTCGAATTGGCCGCCGCCAGCCGCCAGCGGCGCCAGCCCCCATAGTGGGCGCGCAAAGCTCTCCAATTCGTTGGCCCGGTCGCGGGCCTGCGCGAGTTGGCGCGCCGCCGCCCACGGCAGGCGTTGCGCCCAACTGAGCCCGCGCCGGTGGGCCTCCCGGGCCCAGCCGAAGGCGCCGCCGCCGCTGAATCCCAGCCGCACGCGGGCGCCGCCCTGGCTGAAGCGCGGTTTCAGCGGCGCGAACAGAGCGCGCACGTCGGCTTGCAGATCGGCGCGGGTGGCGAGCGGGTTATCCGCCAGCGGGTCTAGCAAGCGCGGACCCAATCCTGCTGATCGATGAGTTCCCCGAACAG
>JAYTFQ010000974.1:0-2733 GCA_043734225.1 Anaerolineales bacterium
GAACCACGTCAGCGAGAAAACAGGCTGGCGGGCGTATGCGCTGTTCACCGGCCAAAGCCTGGAGCACCTGGTGGTGCCGTGCGACCCGCGCGACCTGCATTCCAGTACCGAGACCTACGAGCACCTGGGCGAGGTGCTGACCTATAGCCTGGACCTGCACAAGCGCCATGACGCGCTGGCCGCCGCGCGCCACATTTTGGTGACCGATGAAGAGGCCGACATTATTCTGGACAATGATTATCCCGTGCTGCCGGCCGTGCTGTGGGACTTCCTCAGCAACCCGGTGCGGCGGGATATGTGGACGCCGGGGCGGCACTGGAGCGCCGGCGACCGGCCGGGCGGCCGCACGGGGCCGGGGGCCCAAAACCACTGCGCCCACGGCAAGAACGAAAGCATGACCGAGGTGGTGCTGGACTGGAAACCCTTTCAGTACATGACCGCCAAGCAACTGATTGGCCCTGGCCGCTTTATCACCGTGACGAGCGTGCTGATGCCGGCGCCGGACGGCCGCGGCACCCACCTGCACACCACCATGGCCGGACACATGGGCAATTTCCCACGCGCCGTGAACACGCTGGTGACGCGCTTCATGATGAATGTGGTCAAGTATCCGCAGATCTACGACAACCTGGAGAGGCTGCTGGCGCGCGAAATGGCCGCGGCGGCGCCGGTGGAACCGGCCGCCGCCCCGCCGGCCGGAGCCACGGCCTAGCGTGGACACGGCCGCGCGGACCTCGACCGGCTATTTCGTCCTGGCCGATATTTCCGGCTTTACCGGCTATCTGGCCGGTGTGGAGTTGGACCATGCCAACGGTGTGCTGCGCGATTTATTGGAGTTGATGGTCGCCCACCTGGTGCCGCCGCTGCGGCTGGCCAGCATTGAGCGCGATGCCGTCTTCGCCTATCTGCCGGCCACGCGTTTGGGGCGCGGCGAGACACTGCTGGAACTCATCGAGACGACTTATCGCTGGTTCCAGGCGCAGCAGGCCAGCATTGCGCGCCGCACCACCTGCGGCTGCAAGGCCTGCCAGCAAATTCCAGGGCTAGACCTGAATTTTGTGGTGCACCGCGGCGAGTACCGACTGCTGCACGTGGCCGGTCGCACCGAGCCGTTGGGACAGGCGGCTGACCTGGTGCGCAGCCGCGCGCTGAAGCCGCCGCGCGAGCAGGCCGCGCCCGGCTACGCCTTGTTTACCGCCGCCAGTGTGGCCGACCCGGCGCTGCTGGGCGTTTCAGCGGAGCGCGTGGCGGCCGGCAGCCTCAACCGTGCCGGGTCCGCCGCGCTGGAAACATACCGGCTGGATTTGCACGCGCGCTATCAGGCCGCCCAGGCCGGGCGCCAGGCCATGGTGACGGTCGAGGCCGCCGATGGCATGGTCAGCCGCGAGGTGGCCGCGGCGCCGGCAGTGGTGTGGGATTGGCTGAACGATCCGGAGCGCCGCTCACGCTGGACCGCGGGGCGCACCTGGCACGCCGGGGACCGGCCGGCCGGCCGCACCGGACCCGGCGCGCGCAACCACTGCGATCATGGGCTGGGCGCCGCGATTGAGACGGTGCTGGATTGGCAGCCCTTCGAGCACTTCACCGTGGAGCTGGTGCAGCGCGGCGGCGGGCCGGTGGTGCATGAGACATTTGTGCTGGAACCGCTGTCGGATGGGGCGCGCACGCGCGTGCGCTGCCTGATCCAATTCCAATCGCCACTGCCGCGCTGGCTGGGGCGGACTTTGGGGCGACTGGGCGCTGGGCCGATGCTTAAGGCTGACCTGCAGCGACTGGCGCGCCTGATTGCCGCTGAGACCGCTGCGGAAATGGCCGAGATGGACAACGAAGCCGTCATAGGCCAGGGCCGGCCGGCCGGGGATTAGCGCCAATTGCGCCTGCAAGGCGCTCCCACAACAATCCAGCCATGCTTTCCAACCGTAGGAGCGCTTTGCAGGCGCAATCCCATCAGGCATCCCCCTTTTTCAACAAGTCTTATTTAGTTTCAATTAGCGGGCGGCGAGAAAGGCCACCGCGTCGCGCAGTTGGGCGAAGCTGTAAATGATGTAGTCGGCGGCGGTGTTCTCGTGCGTCTTGCGGCCATACTGAGTGGGCCAGAAGACGGTGCGCAGCCCCGCCTGCCGCGCGCCAAAGACGTCGTGGTACATGTCGTTGCCCACGTAGATGGCCTGCTGCGGACGCACGTTCAGCGCTTTCAGCGCGGTATCGAACAGGCGCCGGTCTGGTTTGCGGTAGCCGTAATCCCCTGAAACGATGATGCAGCCGAATAGATCGGCCAGGCCCAGCGACGCAAGCTCGGGCCGGGCATACGCGCTTTGGGCATCGCTGACGATCCCCAGCGCATAGCGCTGGCGCAGCTCGCGGATGACCTGCGCAACGTCCGGGTAGAGCTGCAGGCGCTTGTGCGACAGGCTGCGATACAGCTCAGCCAGAGTTTGGGGCAACTGCTCGCGCTTAGCCGCCGGCAGGCTGGCCGTGAGCGGCTGCGCCTGGAGCAGGCTTTTCCAAATGGCAACCGCATCAAACTCTGGAAACTGTTCCCGGCTATTTTTGCGCTGCTCGTCCAACAGGCCAAAGTAGCGCTCGCGGAGGGCCTCCGGCGCGAGCTGAACCCCCTGGTAGCTGAGGAAGCGGCTGAGGGCGCGGTAGATAGAGTCTTGGCCTTCATCGGTCTCGATATCGACCAGGGTGCCGTTGACGTCAAACAGAATGGCGCGCAGGTCCATCACAGGC
>JAYTFQ010000975.1:0-4535 GCA_043734225.1 Anaerolineales bacterium
TGGTGGCGCTGGTGGGTCTCACCGGCGTGACGCTGTATTATGTGACCAGCAACCTGGCGCTGTACTACGCCTCGGCCTCGCAGGGAGCGCTGGTGCAGAGCGCCATCCCGGCGGTGACGGCGGTGCTGGCGGCGCTGGTGCTGAAGGAGCGGCTGGCCCGCCGGCAGTGGGTGGGCATCGGGCTCTCGGTGCTGGGCGTGCTGCTGGTAGCGGCCGCGGCGCCAGCATCCAACGAGGGGCGTAACCCGCTGCTGGGGGCGGCGCTGATGGCGGGCGCGGTGCTGGTGTGGGCGGTCTACACCGTGCTGGCCAAGCAGGCGGCGCAGGCGGACCCATTCCTGTTGACCGCATATAGCGCCGTGCTGGGCACGCTGTGCCTGGCGCCCATCGCGCTGTTCGAGCTGCGCGGGCAGCCGCTGCCGGCGCTGGGCGCGGCGGACTGGCTGCGGCTGGCGTACCTGGGCACCCTGTCGTCGGCCTTTGGCTATTTTCTGTATAACCGCTCGCTGGCTCAGTTGGACGCCGGCCAAACGGCCAGCTTTGTCAACTTGCTGCCCATCGCCGGCGTGGCCATCGCGGTGATCTTTCTGGGCGAGCACGTGCTGCCGCTGCAACTGGTGGGCGGCGCGGTGGTGCTGGCCGGGGTGTGGATAACGACAAGAACGTAAGTGGCGCGTGGGGCGTGGTCATGTTCACGCACCATGCACCAGTTGCTATTATTGGCCATGAGATTTCAAGTCGGCCCCATACCAGAAGACCCTGCTTTCGATCCCGAGCGCGAGGGCTGGGCACGGCTGCGCGAGCCGGGTCCGCTGGCGATTCAGGTGATCGCGCTGCCGGTGGCGGCGGGCGCGCTGTTGGTCAATGGCACGCTGCTGGCGCAGGTTGTTCCAGGCGGGCTGAGCGGCGTGTTGGCGGCGGTATTCGGTCTGCCGGCCTGGGCTTGGCTGGTAGTGCTGCTGGCCGCGTTCCCGGCGCATGAGGCCATCCACGCGGCGCTGCATCCGGACTGGGGATTGTCGGAACGCTCGGTGATTGGACTGTGGCCGAGCAAGGCCGTGTTCTATGCCAGCTATGAGGCGGCCATGACGCGCAACCGCCAGCTGTTGGTGCTGGCCGGGCCATATGTGGGGCTGGCGCTGCTGCCCGTTGGGCTGCTGGCGCTGCTCAGGAGCGACACCGGCGCGCTGGCACTGATGTCGCTGGTGGGCGCGGTGCTGGCCTCGGGCAACCTGGTCAGCTTTGCGTTTCTGCAATTGCAAACTCCGGCGGGCGCGCTGGTGCGCAACCAGGGCTGGCGGACGTATTGGCGGGTGGCGGCGCGCAAATAACGCGCGGAAAGTGGCGCTGATCCATGACAGAAGAATTGAAGCACGGGGCCGGGTTGTGCCAACGCTTCTACTGGCAGCGCGTGCGGCCGATCTTGGACGCCCATTTCCTCGGCCTGGCGCACGCCGCCGCCTTGATCGACACCGGTTCGGAAGTGCTGGGCTTTGACGACGAGCAATCGACCGATCATCATTGGGGGCCGCGCGGGCTGCTGTTCCTGGGCCAGGCCGATCACCAGCGGTTGGCCGCGGCCATCAGCGCGACTCTGGCGCGCGAACTGCCCTACGAATTCGAGGGCTACCCCACCAGCTTCACGCCGCCCGATCCGGGCGACCACGGCACGCAACACTTGCAAGCCGTCAGCCAGGGTCCAGTCAACCATCGGGTAGGCTGCCACACGCTGCGCGGCTTCTGGCTTGAGCAGCTTAACTTCGACCTGGCGCAGCCGCTGGCGCCGGCGGACTGGCTGACCTTCGCTGAGAGCAGCGCCTGCGCTGCCTGACCAAGGGGCCGGTCTTTCACGACGCGCTGGGGCTGGCCGCGCTGCGCGAGCGCTTCGCCTATTACCCGCGCGATGTGTGGCTGTATCTGCTGGCGGCCGGCTGGGCGCGCCTCGGACAGGAAGAGCACTTGATGGGGCGCGCCGGCCAGGCCGGCGACGAGCTCGGCTCGGCGCTGATCGGCGCGCGGCTGGCGCGGGATGTCATGCGCATGAGCTTCTTGATGGAACGCCGCTACGCCCCTTACCCCAAATGGTTCGGCACGGCCTTCAAGCAATTGGCGGCGGCGGAGCGGCTGGGGCCGCCGCTGAGGGCGGCGCTGCAGGCCGGCGCCTGGCCGCAGCGCGAGGCCGCGCTGGTGACGGCCTACGAGATGCTGGCCGAGAAGCACAACGCGCTTGGGCTGACGGCGCCCATGCCCGAGCAGGCGCGCGATTTTTTCGGCCGGCCGTTTCGGGTGATGGCGCTGCACGGCTTTGCCGGCGCGCTGCTGGCGGAGGTGCGCGACCCGCAGGTGGCGCGCATCGCGCAGCGGCCGCCGATTGGGAGCCTGGATTTGTGGAGCGACAACACCGATTTGACCGCTCACCCGGTGTGGCGGCCGGCGCTGCGCGGGTTGTATATCTAATTTCGGAAACCACGAATTCGCGGGCAGTCGATTGCATCGACTGCCCGCGAATTCTTTTTTTCCACATCGATAGGCTAAAGCTCCAGCGTCTCGAAACAATCCACCACGCGCGGGTCGAAGTGCTTGCCGGCTTGCTGGCGAATGTAGGCGCGCACGCGCTCGGCGGGCCAGGCCGGCCGGTAGGGCCGGTCGGAGCGCAGCGCATCCCAAACATCCACGACGGCGAACAGCCGGGCCGGCAGCGGGATGAGCTCGCCGCGCAGCCCGCGCGGATAGCCGCTGCCGTCCCACTTTTCGTGATGGCAATACGGGATGTCCAGCGCCGGGCGCAGATAGTTGATGGGCAATAGCATCTCGTAAGCATAGCCGGGGTGCTGGCGCATGATCACCCATTCGTCGTCGGTCAGCGGCCCGGGTTTAAGCAGGATGTGGTCGGGGATGCCCATCTTGCCCATGTCGTGCAGCAGGGCGCCGCGGCGCACGTGCACCAGCTCGGCGGCGCTCAGGCCCATGGCCAGCGCCAACTGCTCGGTCAGCTCGGTCACGCGCTGGGTGTGGCCCTCGGTCTCCTTGTCGCGCAGGTCCAGCGCGCGGCTCCAGCCCTCGATGGTGGCGTCATACGCCAGGGCCAGCTCCAAATTGCTGCGCTGCAGGCCCTGGAACAAGGCCGCGTTGTCGATGGCGATGGCGGCCTCGCCGGCCAGGGTGAGCAGGAAGTCCATCCACTCCCGGTCGGGTGCCAGCGGCCCGCGCTGAAAGATGTCGAGCACGCCCTGCACCTCGCCCTTGGCCACCAGCGGCACGGCGTAATAGGCGCGCACATCTTCATCAGCCAGCAGCTTGGCCCACGGGCCGGCCTCGTCGGCGGCGGGCGCCACCGGCACCAGCACGCTCTGGCGCTCCAGCGCCGCGCGCCCGCTGGGGCCCTCGCCCAGCCGCAGCCGCTGGCTCTGCAGGCCGCGCGCGCGGAAGCCGCGCTCGGCGGCAAACTCCAGCATTTGCAGCGGCGCGTTATACAGCAGCACCGCGGCCGCATCCACGTGCAATTGGGTCATCACCTGGTCCAGCACCACCTCCAGCGCCACGCGCAGATCGAGGCTGGCGGTGATGGCCTGGTCGATGCCGTGCAGGGCCTGCACATACTGCAGGCGGCGCTCGGTCTCGGCGAACAGGCGCGCGTTCTCCAGGGCGCTGCTGGCGGCGTTGGCCACAATCGCCAGCAGCTCGGCCTCGTGCGGGCGGAAGCCGCCCGGCGCGGCGCCCAGAACCTGCAGCAGGCCGATGATATCGCCCTTGGCCAGCAGCGGCACCAGCAGGATGGCGGGGGCGTCCAGGCCGGGCAGCGGGCCGCTGGCCATCACCGGCCGGCGCGAGCGCAGCGTCTCGTAGCGCGGGTCGGCGGCGGGCAGCGCCGCCAGCAGTTGGCGCTCAGCCTCCAGTCGCGGCCCGGCCAGCAGCCGGCCGTCGCGGGCGATGTCCTCCAGGCCGGCCTGTTCAGGGAAGTAGGCGGCCACGGCCACCCCGGTGACGCCCGGCAGCAACTGGGTCACCCCGCGCGCCAGGCGTTCATGGATCTCGGCCAGGTCGAAGGTTTCGGCCAGGGCCTGGCCCAACTGATTGACGGCGGCAATTTGTTCGGCGCGGCGGCGGCTTTCTTCCAGCAGGCTGGCGCGCTGCAAGGCCGCGGCAATCAGATCGGCTATGGAGCTGACCAGGCGCAAGTCATCGGCGCTGAAAGCCGGCCGGCGCCCAACCCACAGCAAGCCGGTCACCTGCTGCTGGACAATCAGCGGCAGGCACACCACGGACGGCAAATCGCCGGTGTGGCCCGGCCAATCGAACCAGGGGTCATGGCCGAGGTCATCGGTGGAGTAGATCTGGCCGGAGCGCACCACCTGGCCGCTGATGCCCTGGCCGGGATCGGTGACCCTGTCCTGCCACTCGGCCCAGCGGCCGGTGGCCAGCTCGGTGAGGATGGCGCCGGTGGTGAGATCGTGGCGCTCAATGGCCACGGCCTCGGCGCTGAACAGGTCGGCCACGTGTTGGGCGGAAATCGGCAAGATTTTAGAGCGGTCGAG
>JAYTFQ010000976.1:0-10000 GCA_043734225.1 Anaerolineales bacterium
CCCCGGTCCGCCGGGCCGTGGCCAACGCCCTGCGGCATTGGCGCATGCGCCAAAAGCTGACGGCCGAGGCGGCGCCGGTTAAACTCCGCTACCCCTCGCTTGAAAGTGTGTTGCAGCCTATTCCGCGCCGCGAACGGCTCATCGGGGTTGACGAGCAATCCGAGGCGCTGCTGCCGTCATTCACCGTTCGGCCGCAGCGCAGCAGACTGGGGCGCAGCCTGGGTCGGCTGGCCGCCTGGACCAACTTGATCCTGACCGTGATCCTGGGCGCGCTCCTGGATTGGTTGCTGCGGCGCGACAGCGCGCCGCGCCGCGCCGTGCGCCTGCGTCAGGCGTTGGAGCGGGCCGGAGGCACCTTCGTCAAATTCGGGCAGCAAGCGGCCATGCGCATCGACCTGCTGCCATGGGCCTATTGTGTTGAGCTTTCCAAGATGCTGGACAAAATGGTGCCGTTCCGGACCGAACTGGCACTGGCCGCGATCGAGCGCACCACAGGTAAACCGTGGAAAGACACATTCGCCATCTTCGATCCCGAGCCCATCGGCTCCGCCTCCATAGCCTGTGTCTATCAGGCTGTCCTGAAAGATGGCCGCAAGGTGGCCGTCAAGGTGCGCCGGCCAGATATCATGGACGTCTTTCTGGCCGATTTCCAGGTGCTAGATTGGCTGGCCGGCGCGGCGGAATTCCTGGCCATCGTCCGCCCCGGCCTGACGCGCAACCTGCGCGCGGAATTGCGTGAGACTCTGCTCGAAGAGTTAGACTTTCGGAAAGAAGCCCGATTTCAGGATACGTTTCGGCGCAACGCCAAAAAATCGGGCAAGGATTTTTTCACGGCGCCCAGCGTGTTCTTCGAGCTATCGGGCGAGGCCGTGCTGGTGCAAGAGTACGTCACCGGAGTCTGGCTGTGGGAAGTCATCGCGGCCGTGGAACAAACGGATCCGCGCGGTCGAGACTTGCTGCGGCAGCGGCACATCGACCCGCAGGTCGTCGCGCGCCGCATCTTATGGGCGGCGTTTTGGAGCATGGACGAGCACGTTTTCTTTCACGCCGACCCGCACCCGGCCAACATCCTGGTCGGCGCCAACAATCAACTGGTGTTCATTGATTTTGGCAGCTGCGGCAGCTTTAACAATCACCAGCGCCTGGCCATGGAACAGCTGGTTTTGGCTATGCAGCGCGCCGATGTCGAAGGCATGGCCCTGGCCACCCTGAGCTTGATGGAGCCGCTGCCGCCCGTGGATATCCCGGCCATGGTCGCCATGGCGCAGCGCGATTACTTGCGCGTGCTCTACACCTTCAACACGCCCGCGAAATATACCGAGTATTGGGAGCGGACGTCGGCCCGGCAGTGGGTGGTGCTGATCCAGGTGGCGCGCAAATTCAACCTGTCGCTCAACCTGCACATGCTGCGCATGATACGGGCCACGCTGCTGTACGACTCGATCGTGCTGCGCCTCGACCACCAACTCAGCCGGTGGGAGGAGTACGCGCATTTCATGGACGATCGCGCGCAGATGATCAAAGACCGCTGGCGCCAGCAACTGCGGGATAACGCCGGCGACACAGTCTTTCTGCGCGCCGAGGAGCTGAGCTATTCGCTCAACGACCTCATGCTGCGCGCCGAGTCGACCCTGGGCCGGCCCATCGTCGCGCTGGGCTCAAGCGTGGACAAATGGGCCTTCACGCTCAGCGTGCTCAGCCGTCTGGCCGGGCGCATTTTTTTGGTCACCCTGATTGGACTCGGCCTGGTGACCCTGCTGCACGCCGCGGCTGGCCAGCCGACCACGCTCGGCGAGGCGCTGCTGGTCATCGGCCTGAACCCGCTCTATCAAATCATCGTGGTGCTGGCCGGCGTCCTGAACCTGCGCCACATTCTGTTCCGCCTGCGCGAACGAGACGCAACCAATAACCGGACGAGTTGAGTCGTCAGGCCACATCCCAGCGCCGCTGGAAAAAGATCGTCGCGACAAACAGAATCAGGACCATGGACAACTGGACACCCCACGTCATGAGCAGGGTCCGCCAGTAGTTGTCGCTATTCTTATCGACAAACGTCCACCCATAGTTATTGTAGAAAATTCGGATTTTCACCTTGGCCGAGCCTTTGGCAGAGGCCCGGGCAATCTGCAGCCGGGTCAGCTCCTTTTGGTAGTCCGTTATCGCGGTCTGGTACGTTTGAGCCTGGGCGCGATAGGCCGACATATTCGTATCAAACGTGGCCTGGATCGCCTTGACCTGCTTTAGATAGCCTTGCAGGTTCTGCAGATAGGCGCCCACCGCCTGCTGATCCTGCATGTTGGCCGGAGCCACCGGCTCGGCCGGCAGGGCCGGCGCGGTGGGCTCTGGCCCCAGGTCGGCCGGCTTAGCCGGGTCAGGCGTGTCAATTGCCACGTCATAGTTGGCGCCCAGGCCGGGAAAGTTGCAGCTCGACTGGCGCAGGGCGTTGATGCCTGAACAATTGCAGCCCTTCGACCGAATCTGCTCGTCGGTCAGTTTGTCATACTCGCTGACCGGCAGCACCCAGCACACGTCGCGCGCCACGTCGGAGCCAGCCCCATTGACGGCCATCAAGGATTGAAAGGCCCAGCGGCTCGAAGCGATAGCGGTCTGCGTCTGAGGCAGCGGCACCAGGGCGCCGCTCAGCACGATTTGGGGCACCAGGAAGAGGATCAGAACCAGCGGCGCGGAGTTGGCATTTGGCGCCAGGGCCGAAGCGAACAGCCCCAGCATGGACCCGGCCACGATCAAAATGACGATCGTAACGTACATGAGCAAAATTTCTTGCCAGCCGCCCGGCATATCAAACGCCAGGTTGCGAATCAGCACCAGAAACACCGCCGAATAGATCGACAAAAACACGGCCACCCACACCTTGGACAGAATGTATGGAATGAGACGCAGGTTGACCATGCGCTCGCGTTTATAGATGTCCCGCTCCTTGACCAACTCACGCATCTGCGACAGGCCGCCGACCATAACGCCGTTATTGATCAACACGATCAGCGAGACCACGACGTTGTTCATATCGCCGTTCGCGAAGGAGAAGGGGTTGCGGCCCTGGCCCGCCGCCAGGACAACGTCCAGCATGCCAATCGCCGGAGCGGTCAGCAGCATGAGGAACAGGCTCGAGCGGTCGCGCGTGAGAATACGCACATTGCGCGCAGAGAGGATCAGGAACTGGCGTAGAGACGAGACCTGCTTACGGGCCGTGCGGGCCGGCGGCGCCACCACGGCCGGGGCGGCGGCCGGCGGCGTGTCGGTATGCAGCGCCTTGGCAACATACTCCTGATAAGCCGGCTGCTGGCGGTAGCGTTCGCCCCAGTCGGCGGGCGCGCCTTTGGCTGGGTCATCCAGCAAGCTGTAGATCTGGTCGAACTCGATCGGCCCGGCACGCCGGTCGCGCTCGCTGCGAAATTGATCAAAATACTGCAAGGCCTCGTCCGGGGGACCAAACCAGGCGAGATAGCCGCCGCGGGCCAAGAAAACCACCTTGTCGGCCAGCATCACGTTCTTGGTCGCATGGGTGATGAGTACGATGGTACGGCCCTGGTCGGCCAGGCGCCGCATCAGCTGCATCAGTGCCGTTTCGGTGCCGGGGTCGAGGCCGGAGGTCGGCTCGTCCAGGAAGAACAGGCCCGGCTTGGTCAGCAGCTCGACGCCGATCGAGGCCCGCTTCTGCTGCCCGCCGCTCAGGCCCGATATCTTCAAGTCTTTCCGGTGAACCAGATCCAGATCCTCGAGAACCTCCATCACGCGCTGGTGGCGCTCCTCAGCGGTCGTGTCGGCTGGCATGCGCAGCCGGGCGGCGTAATCCAGCGCCTCCATGACCGTCAAGTCCATGTGGATGATGTCTTTTTGAGGGACAAAACCAATGTTGTGGCGGATAGACTCGAAATGTTTATAGATGTCCACGTCGTTGACGAGGACCTGGCCGTGACTGGCTGGACGGTAGCCGGATATGGCGTCGACCAAGGTGGATTTGCCGCCGCCGCTTTGGCCGACGACGACCACAAACTCCCGTGGATGAAAAACCAGGGAGATATCCTGGAGCAGGTTGAGGTCTTTGCGAACCTGCTTGTTCAGGTGGATGGCTTCCACGCGCACGCCCTGGCTCTCGTCATATTGCGCCAGCTCATCCTGGCCCATGACAAAGCGGTACGGGCCGATCCGGACGACGTCCTCAGCTTTGAGCCAGACCTCGCCGGTGATGGCCTGCCCGTTGACGAAGGTGCCATTCGAGCTGCGCAGATCCTTGATCCGGTAGCGCTGGCCGACTTTCTCAACCAGGGCGTGATAGCGGGAGATGATGGGCGCGGCCAGGACGATGTCATTGGTGGCATCCCGGCCAATCGTCAGGCGAGTTTTGTCTTTGAAAACGATGCTCCGGCGCTGTGGGTCGTAGCTGTCGTCCGGGGCGAGGTAGATGATGGAAACCTGCTTGGCCGGATAGGTGATGCCAATCCGCAGCCGGGCGGCATGGTGCAGGCGGGTCGGCTCGGAAATCGTCTTGCCGTCCAGCACCATCGGGTTCGTGATATTCGGCTCCGGCACCAGCTCAAAACCATCGCCCGTCCAATGCAGCCGGGCCTGATGTCGAGAGACCTGGTCGTCATCGATGACCACATCGTTATCCGGCGCGCGGCCGATCCGAGCGTCCTGGGCGTGCAATACAACCACCTGCGGGGGCCGCCCCGCAATCGTGACGACCAGTTGGGCGTCAAAGTCCGCCGCCAGCGGCACCTTCGGCCCGATCATGGTCGCCATGCTTGGCAGCGCGCCGGCCGCCGACGGCTTCGGCACAGTCACCGTCGCTGGACCCGCGCCAGGCGGCGGCAACTTGACTGTCGCGGGCGGCGCCGCCCGAGCGCGATCGGCGTAGCGCAGTCTGATACTCTGCTCAGGCGTGCCCGAGTAAATGACAAACTCGTCGCCGTCGTGCAGGAGCATGGAGGCAGTCACCGGCTGGCCGGCCAGCAGCACCGGGTTCGTGGCGGAAGGCAGCACATGCAGCTCATAGCCCGCCGGAGTGCTTACCAGGCGCAGGTGGTGGCGCGACACGAAGGGGCTGGCCACGGCAATGCTGTTGTCGGCGGTGCGGCCTACGGTGATTTCCGGAGCCGTCAGGTTGTGGGTGGTGGCACTGCCAGTGCTGGAAACGGTAACGATCAGTTGGGGCGGCACAGCCTTGGGGGCCGGGCTGGACGCCGCGGACGGCGTCGTCGGCTGCTCCAGCCGGGCCGCGGGCGGCGGGACGAATTGGGTCGCCATGCCCGGCTTGACGGCCTCGGTCGGCGGCGGGACGACTGGGGTGGCTCTTTCTGGCTTGTTAGCCGCGGTCGGAGGCGGGGCGAATTGGGTCGCCATGTCCGGTTTACTGGTCTGGGCCGCCGGCGGAGCGACTGGGATGGCCCTTTCCGGCTTGCTGGCCGCGGGCGGCGGGTCGAATTGGGTCGCCATGCCTGGCTTGACGGCCTCGGTCGGCGATGGCTCGATGCGCGTCGTATCGGCGGCGCGGCGGGGCTGGGGCAGGCCCACGCGCAGCAGGACCGACGGACCCAGCCGAATTTCATCGCCGTTCTTCAAGGCGCGCGGGGCCGCCAGGCGCTCGCCATTCACATAGGTGCCATTGCTGCTGCCCAAATCCTCCAGCCAGTACGTGGCGCCTTCGGAGCGAATACGGGCATGCCGGCGCGAAACATCAGTGGCCGGGATGGCGATGTCACAAACCGCCTCGCGGCCAATGACCACCGGCGCGCCGGACAGCGGAAATTCTTGTCCCGGCGTGGGGCCCTGCACCACCGTCAATTGTGCCAGCTCTTGGTCACTCACGGCATCTCCCATTCAGCGCGCAATAGTGGCTAAGGATACTCATCACGCAGTCGTTCGGCAAATCGGTTGCGGCCGGGTCATCAGCCCACTACCGGGTGAGCACGGTGACATAGGCTGGGTCTGGCAGGATGTTCGCTAGATCGTGCTCCAAGACGCTCAGCGGCACCGGCTGCTGGACTTCGCGAAAACCGGCGAAACGATAGGTGATCAGCATCTGACGGTTGCGGCCATTGGGGATAAATTCCGCCCGCAGCCGCGCGCGGGCCGCCTTTGCCCGGCGCATGATGTCGGCCAGCAGAATGCTGCCCACGCCGCGGGACATGACGCGGCAGGACATCAGGAGCAGGTGGATGGTCCACAAGCCAGGCTGGCATGCGATGAGGGCCAGGCCGATGCGGCCGTACGTGCCGTAGTGGTCGTCCAACCCGGCAATCAGCAAGCGATGATCGGCCGACCGGCTCAGGGCGCTCAGCTCATCGTAGTCATACGTATAGCCGGTCGTGTTAAGCTGGTTGGTGCGATGCGTAAGCTCTTCCGCCCGCTTCAAATCGCTCTCGGTGGCCGGCTCGATGGTCAAGACCATGCCCAGCGTCGCAAGGAACGCGGCTGGCGCCCCCACGAAAGCGGCCTCGGCCTTTTCCCGCTCCAGGTTGCCCAGATACATCAAGCGGCGCCGGCGCGTGTCGTCGGTGACGAAGCGCGGGGTGAAGGCCGGCTGGTCGAGCAGGGTCTCAATCGCGGCCGCCTCAAGACACAGCACCTGCGCGCAGACGCTCTTGACCTCGTCCCGCTCAAAAGCCTGGTCGTCGATAAAGGCCAGCGCCTCCAGACCAATATTCAGGGCCTGGGCAATGGCCTGGATCGAGGCCGATTTGGCATTCCAGTTGATCTGGGGGTACAGAAAATACGCCTCCAGTCCAAAGGCGCGCAACTGAGCCAGCGCCTGGTCCGGGTCATTGCGGCTGGCAATCGATTGCAGAATGCCGCGCTCGTCCAGCGCCTGGATGATCTCGACCACGCCCGGACGCAGCGTCACCTGTTTGTCTTCCAGCAGAATGCCGCGCCAGAGCGTCTCGTCCAGGTCCCAGACAACACATTTGACGGACTTGGATTTGGACTGTTTCGGGGACAATTCGGTGTGTGTGGGTTGCATAATCGACAAGAGGATCGCTGGACGCGCCGACTTAGGCCGGCTCATCAACCGACTGATCGGCCGCATAAGCGCGCCCGATAACCATCTGCTGTATCTGGCGGCTGCCCTCAATGACCTCCATAACTTTCGCGTCCCGCCAGTGGCGATGGATGGGATAATCCCGGCTGAAGCCGTTGGCGCCATGCAACTGAACGGCGTCGCCGGCAACGTGGACGGCGGTGCGGGCAGCATAGTATTTGGCCAGCGAGGTCGCGACCATGGCGCCCGGATCAGCCGACTCCTGCAAGTAGCCGGCCTGGCGGCACAGCAGGCGCGCGGCCTCAACGCCCGCCACCATGTCGGTCAGCATCTCCTGGACCAGCGGGTGCTCTTTCAAATAAACGCCGAATTGGCGGCGGCGGCTCACGTACGCCAGTGAGGCCGCCAAGCAAGCCTGAGCCATCCCCACACAGCCCCAGGCCACGCTGTAGCGGCCATGATCGAGGGCGGCATTGGCCACATATGTCCAGCCCGCGCCAGGCCGGCCTAGCAGATGAGAATCCGGCACCTGGCAATGCTCCAGGCGCAGCTCGGCCAGCATCGACGCGCGGCAGCCGCCCAATGGGGCGATGGGCTCGACTACCAGGCCCGGGCTGTCACGCTCAACCAGAAAAGCGGTGGACTGCCCCTCCAGCTTGGCAAACAGTAAAAACAAACCGGCGAGCTGGCCAAAGCTGATCCACTTCTTGCGGCCGTGCAAAACATAGTGGTCCCCTTGCCGCACAGCGGAAGTCTCCAGGCTATTGGCGTCGCTGCCGCTCTGCGGCTCCGACAGGGCAAAGGCCGCCAACCGCTCGCCGGTGGCCAGCAGCGGCAGCCAGCGTTCTTTCTGGCTGGCGCTGCCCCATCTGAGCAGCGAAACCAGCACCATGCTGTGGACGGTGATCAAGCTGCGGGCCGAAGCGCAACCGCGGCCAAACTCTTCATTTTGCAGGCCGAAGGCGGTCATATCCACGCCCAGCCCGCCCTGGGCGACCGGGAGCACGGCGCCCAGATAACCCGCGCGGCCCATGCCGCGCGCCAGGTCCGCGGGAAAAATGCCACTCTCATCATAGGCCTCAGCGCGAGGCATAACCTCCTGCGCGACAAAGTCCCGGCAGCGCCGCTGGTGCTCGATCTGAGCCGCCGTCAGCTCGAACGTCACAGTGGCCCCTGCGCGCGCAGGCCCGGTTGAGAACCGGCCAGTTGGATGGACTTAGCGGACATGGTTATAGACTGGCCGAAGGCTCGGCCGGCGCCGCCAGTTTGCGGGAAACAAAGCGCACGATGGCATTGACGGAGCGGAAGTTGTCCGGCTCCAGGTCCTCGTTCTCCACGGTAATGCCGAACTTCTTTTCCACAAAAAGCACGATCTGCATCGCGAACAGAGAATTGACAAATCCCATGGCAAAAATGTCGTCGTTGCCGCCGAGTTCAGCCCCATGGGTATGGCGCGACAAAAAGGCAGCGACCGTTTGCTGGATATTCTGTTCAGACATAGGAGCAGGCACCTATATAGCGGCCAGCCGCAACCCAACCCGGCCTATGGTTTCGCATGGTTGCTGCGCTGGCGCGTGTCACGGATATTGGAAAAAGCCCTGGCCGGATTTGCGGCCAAGCAGCCCCGCGTTGACCATTTTGCGCAGCAAGGGGCACGCGCGGAATTTGGTATCACCGAACTGGTCGTATAGAACTTCCAACGACAGCAGGATGGTATCCAGGCCGATGAGATCGCCCGTTTCCAAGGGGCCCATCTTGTGACCGAAGCACTGCTTAAAGATTTTGTCGACGTCTTCGGCCGAGGCCACGCCTTCCTGGACCACCCAGATGGCCTCGTTGACGGTCAGCATCAAGATCCGGTTGGAGACAAAGCCCGGCGAGTCATTGACGACGATGCCTTCTTTGCCCATAACGTGCAGCAGCGCCAGAGCCGCCGCCAGGGTCGCCTGGGAGGTGTGATAGCCGCGAATAACCTCGACCGTGTCCTTTTGCGGCACTGGGTTCATGAAGTGCATGCCGAGCACCCGATCGGGCCGCCCGGTCGCGCTGGCGATCTGCGTAATGGGAATGGCCGACGTGTTGGCAGCGAAGATGCACGCCGCAGGACAGACGCGGTCGAGAGCGAGGTAAACCGGCCGTTTGACCGCCCAATCTTCCGTGACGTTCTCAATGACAAACTCAGCCGGCGTTAACGCAGCCAGGTCGGTGGTAAACGTGATGCGGCCGATGACTTCATCCGGGTCTTGTGGCTGGCCGCTCGGCTTGAGCATATGGTAAAAGCGCGCGCCGCGGCGGATTTCGGCTTTGGCCTGGTTGAGCGCTGCCTGGGTCACATCGACCAGGATGACAGCATAGCCAGCCTGGGCCAGAGACTGGGCCACGCCCGCGCCCATGACCCCCGCGCCGATGACGCCCGTATTATGCAATGTGTCCATGAGTCAATCTTTCCAGCTTAATCGTATCTGCTCAGGCGCGGCTGTCTCGGGTCCCATACAAGAGATAGATGGGTGAGCCGGCGTATAAGGCTTCCTGATCGCTTTCAACCTGGAAGCCGCGCTCGGCCAACATTTGGCGCAACCGGTCCAGGCGGCCGTCCACGTCATGCACTTCAACGACCACCTGGCGAATCTTTGGCCAGTCACTATCGTCCAGGCCCATCAAAACGTCTAGCTCGGCTTTCTGAACATCAATTTTCAGCAGGTCGATCCGCTCAAGGCCGGCCTCGGCGATGACTTCGCTTAATGTGCGCAGGCGGCACGTGTAGCGCTCTTCCTTGAAGCGTTCCGCCAGGTAGTCATCGGCGTGGGCCAGAAGCGGCTCCAACTCACTCTCGCCGCGGCGCACCTGGTTGCGCAGCACGGTTTCCAGCACAGCCTTCTCTTCGTCCAGATTGGCGTACAGCGAGGACATGCCGGTGCTCTTTGGGTAAAAGGTCAACACGGCTGTTCCCGGCTGGCTGCCCAGGGCGCAATTGTACACCGTGGCCACCACGCCATGCCG
>JAYTFQ010000977.1:0-7982 GCA_043734225.1 Anaerolineales bacterium
GGATGTCTGGGTGGCCTGGCTGCGGGCCGACTCAGGCAGCGCCACGGTCAGCATCGACACTGGCGGGCAAACCACGCGCATGATCGGCCTGTACGGCCAGGACCTGGGCTTGTTCTCGGGCGGCTCATTCAGCGTGGGCCCCGACCCGGTCTACCTGACCACAAGCCTGCAGTGGAACCCGAATGTCGGCCGGATCACTGGCCGCCTGCACGACGCCAGCCGGCCCAGCAGTTTTGACAATGGCGTGGTCGGCGCCACGGTGGTCCTAACCGGCCCAGGCGGCCCGGCCGGCTCAACGCTTTCCGACTCGGACGGCAATTACCAGTTTTCTGCCCTGCCCGATGGC
Source organism: Anaerolineales bacterium (assembly GCA_043734225.1). Classification (GTDB taxonomy): domain Bacteria; phylum Chloroflexota; class Anaerolineae; order Anaerolineales; family UBA6663; genus JAYTFQ01. The sequence continues at coordinate 347 of JAYTFQ010000977.1, forward strand.
GACTACCACGTCAGCGTGCAAGGGCTGGCCGCCAATCCGGCCAGCTACGATATCACTGTCGACCGCCAACGCTATTGGGGACAAACCTCGTTTGCCGTCACCGTGCCTTAGCCCTGAGGCAGCCCGACGTGTTATTGCGTTGACAATCCACAACTCGCGTGCTACCATCCCCTTCCCAACTTAAGAAGCGTGCATATCGGAGGAAAAGCCATACATGAAAGAGTATGCGACCGATTTCATCCGTAATGTTGCCCTGGTTGGTCATAGTGGCGCGGGCAAAACTTCGCTGGCTGAAGCGTTTCTCTACAATACAGGCGCCACCACTCGCCTGGGCCGGGTGGAAGACGGCACCGCCGTGGCCGATTTTGAAGAAGAAGAACACCGCCGTCACATTTCCGTTTCCACCGCGGTTATCCCCATCGAGTATCAAGATCACAAGATCAATTTTCTAGACACGCCCGGCTTCACCGACTTTGTCGGTGAGGTCAAATCGGCCCTGCGCGTGGCCGACGCCGCGATTGTGGTGGTGGACGCCGTGTCGGGGGTTGAGGTGGGCACCGAGCTCACCTGGCAATATGCCGATGAATATCACCTGCCCCGTTTCGTGGTGATCAACAAGATGGACCGTGAAAACGCCAATTTCCAGCGCACGCTGGACGGCGTGCAGCGCGCCTTCAAAGCCAAGCTCATTCCGGTGCAGTTGCCCTGGGGCGAACAGCTCAACTTCAAAGGCGTCATCGGCCTGCTCTCGATGCAGGCCCGGCCCGGCCAGGGCAGCGAACATCAAGCCATCCCGACCGAATACGCCGCAGCGGCCGCGGCGGCGCGCGTGAACCTGGTGGAGGCGGCGGCCGAGGGCGAGGACGCCCTGCTCGAAAAATACCTGGGCGGCGAAGAGTTGACCCCTGACGAAGTCATCCGCGGCTTCCACAAGGCCGTGCTGGCCGGCACCTTCGTGCCGGTTTTCGTGGCCTCGTCCACCACCGACACGGGCATCAATCCCATCCTGGACGGCATCGTGCGCTACTTCCCGGCGCCCACCGAAGAGGCGCCGCTGCACGCGCACGGCGCCAGCGCCGACGAGGACGTGGCCGCCTCGGACGCCAACCCGCTGTGCCTGTATGTCTGGAAAACCACTGCCGATCCGTTTGTCGGCAAGCTCACCTACGTGCGCGTATATGCCGGCGTGCTGGCCTCCGACGGCCGGGTGTGGAACCACAAGAAGGACGCCGAAGAGCGCACCGGCACGGTGCACGTGGCGCGCGGCAAGGAGCAGATCGCCGTCAAGCATCTGCACGCCGGCGATATCGGCACTCTCACCAAGCTGAACCTGACCGCCACCACCGACACCCTGGGCGACCGTGGCCACCCGCTGCTGGCCGACCCGCCCGTTTACCCGCCGGCGCTGTATTCGGTGGCGGTCAACCCGCGCACCATGGCCGACTCCACCAAGATGGGCCCGGCGCTCTCCAAGCTGTGCGAGGAAGACCAGACCCTGCATTGGCGCCAGGAGCACTCCACCCATCAGACCCTGGTCGAGGGCATGGGCGATCAGCACATTGACGTCGCCATCCGGCGGGCCGAGGCCAAGTTCGGGGTGGGCCTGGCGGTGGAAGTGCCCAAAGTGCCGTACCGCGAGAGCATCACGCGCTCCGCGGCCGCCATGCATCGCCACAAAAAGCAGACCGGCGGCTCCGGCCAGTTTGGCGAGGTGACGCTGCGCGTAGAGCCCTCGGCCGACGGCAGCTTCCATTTCGAGGATGAGCTGGTCGGCATGAGCCTGTCGCGCAACTACCTGCCGCCGATTGAAAAGGGCATCAAGGCCGTGCTCGATCAGGGTGTGGTGGCCGGCTACCCGGTGGTGGGCGTAAACGTGTTCGTCACCGACGGCAAGGAGCATCCAGTCGACTCCAAGCCGATCGCCTTCGAGGTGGCTGGGCGCGAAGCGTTTAAGAAGGCCTTCGAGGCCGCCACCCCCGTGCTGCAAGAGCCGATCATGAGCATGCGGGTGACGGTGCCCGACAGCAAAATGGGCGACGTGCTGGGCGACCTGAACACGCGCCGCGCGCGGGTGCAGGGCATGGACCAGGACGGCGGCAAGAGCACCATCACCGCCGAGGTGCCCATGGCCGAGATCCAGCGCTACGCGACGGATTTGCGCTCCATCACCGGCGGGCGCGGCATCTACTCGCTGCAGTTCCTGCGCTATGACGTGGTGCCCAACCACCTGGCGCAAGGCATCATGGCCGCCCACAAACGCGAGCTGAAGGGCGAAGAGATCGACGAATAGACGTTCTGATCCAAAAAAGGCCGCGACGGTGTTGGACACCGTCGCGGCCTTTTTTAGTCTGTATGATCTAGACCCGCGTCTTGCGCCCCACGCGCTTGCCGCGGTACGGCCCCACCTTGAGCACATGCACCTGGCACAGCTCGGCCTGGAAAATGCGCGACTTGATGCGCGGGTCCAGCTCTTTGTCGGCGGCGGCGGTGGTCAGCACCGTCGGCAACTGCGCGTCAAAGCGGTAGTTGAAGACCTGGAAGAATTTCTCGCGGAAGTAGCCGGCAGTGCCCACCAGCGCGCTGACGTCATCCAGCACCAGAAAATCCGCCTGGCGCACTTGCAGGATCAGCCGTGTGTTGCGCTCGTCGGTGTCGCGATGCCCGGTGGTGCGGAACAGGTCGCTCAGATCCTGGTATGAGACGAAGATGCCCGGCTTGCCCAGCTTGGCGCGGTGGTTGGCAATGGCGGCGGCCAGGTGCGTCTTGCCCGAGCCATAGTCGCCGGTGAGCACAAACCAGCCTTTGGGCTGGTCGGCGTACTCGCGCGCGGCCTGGATGGCCTTGAGAAAGAGCTGGCGCGGCTCGCCCACCAGGTCGTCGCGGCTGTCGAAATTTTCAAAGCTCTGCCGGCTGTGCACCGCCAGCGACGAAATTTCGGAGGTCAGGCTGATCTGCCCTACCCGGAAATCCGGCGCCAGGATGTTAAGGTTGCTGACCATCTCAGCGTCGGTCAGCCGGCTGGCCACCCGCGGCTCGATGTCGCGAAACTCTTTGTTGGTGGTAATCACCGTCGGCAGTTGCGCGTTGTAGCGGTAGTTGAGCACCTGGTACAGCTTCTCGGTGGCCCATGGGGTAGGGCTCTCGGTGCCCAGGTCGTCCAGGATCAGCACCGGCGCGGTGCGGATCTCCTCGAAGCGGTCGGTGTAGGTGCCATCCGCTCCGGGTGCGAACCCGGCCCGCAAATGGTCCAGCAGGTCGGGGGTGTTCAGGAACAGCACCGGCCGGCCCTGCGACAGGCATTCGTTGGCGATGGCGGCCGCCAGATGGGTTTTGCCGCTGCCATAGGTGCCGGTCAGCAGCAGCCACTTTTCCGGGTGTTGGGCGAAGGCCTGGCAGCGCTCGAAGGCTGTGTGGACCGTGCCGCGCACCACCGGGTCGGGGCTGACGCCATCCGGCAGGAAGGTCTCAAAGGTCTTGCCGCTCAGGGTCTCGGTGTTGCTGTCGTGGCGCAGCTTGTCAGCCTGTTTGGCCGACATATTGTCAATCTGGCACACGCACGGTTGCAGCCGGCCGAAATTCGGGTGCCCAGGCGCCACCTCTTCCCGCAGATATCCCAGCCCGTGGCAAAACGGGCAATCTGGGTCGCCTACTCCGTCCGTATAGCGCACGGGCGCGGCTTGCGGCGCGGGCTCAGCTCCCGGCGGGAGGCCCGGCAGGCTCGGCGTCGTCGCCGGCAGGCTGGGGGTCTTCGGGTTCGCTATAGTTGAGGTAGCCGTCGTAGCGGCTGAGATCTGGCTCAGAAGCGTCGCGAGTCTCTTGGTCATTGCGGCCCTCTGTGCGCATCCGTTCCAGCACGGCCAGGATGTATTTTAACCGGCGCACATTGTTTTTGACAGCGACGCGGATGGCGTCTTCAATCCAGGCTGAGGGGTAGGTCTCGGCCATGTCGCGCAGCTCTTCGCTGATCATGGGCGTCAGCGCGCCGATATTTTGCTCGTACAGGCTGAAGACGTTGGCCCGCACGTGGCTGAGCGTCACCACGTTCCCCTCAAACGCCTCCGGCCGCCATTCGCCGCGGGTAAGTTTTTCCAGCGCTTCCCGGCCGCGGGCGGTGTTCATGAAATACAGGTGCCGCTCGGCCTGGGCGTCTTCCACCACTACCCCTAGCAGCGTGCCGCGCGCCTCGGCCCGCTCCAGCGCGTCATCCAGCACTTCGCCCGCCTGGCGCGGCGAGGGTGACAGGCCCTGCATAAAAAGCTCGTCGTCGGCGAAGTCTTCGCGCTGCACGAAGCGATACTGGCCGTCCTTCAAACCCAGCCGCCAGAACGCGTATAGCGTCACCTTCATCTCCGCCAGGTGATCCACCAGCGGCAGCAGTTCGGCAAAGAACGGCTCCGGCAGCGCCACGCTGCGCACTTTGCCGTCAGGGAAGCCGGCGAAACCCTTCATGCCCTATACTTGCCGCAAATCAACGTGGCGCGTCTCGGCGTTCTCGAATTTGGTCAGCGCCCCGCGAAACACCAACTGAATATCGGCGGTGGGGCCGTTGCGGTGCTTGGCCACAATAATGGTGGCAATGTTGGTCTTGGCGCCGTCGGTGTTATACATATCCGGACGGTCAATGAACATCACAATATCGCTGTCCTGTTCCAGCGAGCCGGATTCGCGCAGGTCCGACAGCACCGGTCGCTTGTCACTGCGCTGTTCCACCGCGCGCGAGAGCTGCGCCCCGGCCAAAACCGGCACGTTCAGTTCGCGCGCCAGTTGCTTCAGCCCGCGCGAAATGGTTGAGACTTCCTGCACCCGGTTCTCGCTGCGGCCGTCGCCCTGCATCAATTGCAGGTAATCCACGATCACAAGGTCCAGCCCATATTCCTGATCCAACCGGCGGCACTTGGAGCGCAGTTGGTTGGGCGTCAGGGCCGGTGTGTCGTCCAGGAAAATCTGTGCGTCGCTCAGCACGTTGGAGGCCTGCACGAATAGCGGCCACTCATGGTCGTGAATGTCACCCAGCCGCAGCCGCTGCGAATCGATGCCGGTTTCCTGCGATATTAGCCGCTGCACCAGTTGGTCGTTGGACATTTCCAGCGAGAACACCGCCACGTGTTTCTTGGCGACCATGGCCGCGTTCTTGGCCACGTTCAGCATCAGTCCGGTCTTGCCCGAGCCTGGCCGGCCGGCAATGATCAACAGGTCCGATTGCTGCAGGCCGCCCAGCAGCTTGTCCAGGTCGATGAAGCCGGTGGGCACCCCCAGCACCTCGCCGCGGTGCTCGAACAGGTATTTGATGCGGTCGTAATAGGCGCTGATGGCCTCCTTAATGGGGGCCAGTTCCTTGTTCGCCCGGCGCTCGCTCACCGCGAACACCGCCGCTTCGGCGTCGTTCACCACCTCGCTGATGTCGCGGCCCTCTTCGTACGCCAGCCGGGCCACCTGGGTGGCCGCGTCAATCAGCCGCCGCCGCAGGGCCTCGCGCTCCACCAGCCGCCCATAGGCCTCGGCGTGCAGCGAGGTGGGCACGGCGTTGATCAGCTGCGTCAGATAAGCCGCGCCGCCGGCCTCGGCCAGTTGGTTGTGCCGCTCCAGCTCTTCAGAAACCGTGATGATGTCGATCGGCAGCCGCTGCTCGTGCAGGTTGATGAAGGCGTCCCACACCCAGCGGTTCTTGTGCAGGTAAAAATCTTCCGGCTTCAAGAACGCCGCGACCTCGAAGTAGGCGTCCGGGTTGATCAGCACGCAACCCAGCACCGCCTCTTCGGCTTCGACGGCATGCGGCGCCGAACGGTTGGGGCCGTAATCGGCGAGACTATTGGTCATGGTGGGCGAGCGAACAGGGGGCGGCGCTCGGCCGTGAGCTACTTATCGTCTTCGCCTTCGTCACCCTCGAGATCTTCGAGATCGAGGGATTCGACAAAGTCCTTGAACGCGTCCAGCTTGGTGTCCTCGCCGGCGGCGGTCTCGGTTTCCATCTCTTCTTCCGGCAGCACGGCGGCCTTGTCCATCACGGTTTCTTCAATATACACCGGCACATGCAGCCGCACGGCCAGGGCCAGCGCGTCGGAGGGGCGCGAGTCGATTTCCAGCCGCTTGCCGGCCGCGCCCATCACGATACGGGCAAAGAACACGTCGTTGCGCAGATCCGAGATGACAATATATTCCACCTCGCCGCCCATTTCCCCGATGACGTTCTTCAGCAGGTCGTGCGTCAGCGGGCGCGAGACTTCCATCTCCTGCAGCGTCACCGTGATGGCGTCGGCTTCGCACGGTCCGATCCAAATCGGCAGGTAGCGATCGCTGTCGACGTCCTTCAGAATCACCACGCGATGCTGCGACATGAGGCTGACGCGGATACTGTCGATTGTGACTTCTACCATGTTCCATTCCTCCAACGCTTCAGAGCGCCTGGGGATTCTAGCACAAGGGCAAGTGAGAAGCAATTGGGCCCGCTTGCGCGTGCTATAATCGCCAGACGCTAAAGGTATTGTTACTGAATGTTGTCAGCCACCACCGAGACATATGTCGCCTGGGTCACCTGGCTGCTGTTCCTGGGCGCTGGGTTAACCGCTCTGGCCGGGCTGTTGACATTAGGCGGCGCGCGCCGCATGCGCTATTTTCAAGTGCGGCGCGAGGCGGTTTTGCAGGGCTGGGGGCGGCTCGTGGCCAGCCTGATCCTTTTCATTGCCGCGCTCATGGCGATGGGCTTCGGCGCGCCTGCCCTTCGGCTGGCGCTGCCGGCCACGCCCACCCGCGCGCCCAGCCCCACGGCCCGGGCTTCCCCGGTCGCTCCCGGGCTCACCGCCGCGGCGCAGGCCGCGGCCACCCAGCCTGAAACCGCCACCAGCACCAATTCGCCCGGGCCGTCGCCCACCACCACCAACAGCCCCACGCCCACCACCTCGCCTACCCCGGCCCTGCCCAGCGCCTTTATTACGCCCATCCTGACCGCTACGGTCACGCCGCCGCCGCAGGCCAGCGCGGTGAATGTGCGCTTTGCGCTCAAAGATGACTGCACGGTGCCTACCAGCCAGGGCTTTTTCGACCAGACGCCCAAACAGATCTTCGCCCATTTCTACTATGACAGCTGGCTGCCGGGTGTGCAGTGGTCTGGCGTTTGGCTGCGCGACGGGGTCGTGGTCTTTTCGGAAACCCACCTGTGGGACGGCAGCACCGGCGGCTGCGGTTATAGCAACTACGATAATGGCAAAAACTGGTGGTCTGAAGGCAACTACGAGGTGCAAATCTTCGTCGGCTCGCGCTGGCTAGTTTCCGGCCAGTTCCAGGTGACGCGCACCGCCCCCACGGCCACCACCACGGCCACCCGCACGCCACTGCCGCCATCGGCGACTTTGTCGCCGACCGTCAGCCCCACCGCCCGCGATACGCAGGCCCCGACCGCGACCTTGACGCCCACATTCACCGGCACGCCCACGCTTGGCCCCGGCAGTCCGTCGCCCACCCGCACCCAGCTGCCTACGGCGACCGGCACACCCAGCCGCACGCCGCGCCCGCCCACGGCCGCGCCCAGCCTCACCAGCGCGCCGGCGACAGCCACGGCGACGATTTACCCGTACGGAGTCGCTGCTTTAGCCACCATATCGCTGCCCAGCAACATTACCACCGGCGTGCTGCGCGCCAC
>JAYTFQ010000978.1:0-7413 GCA_043734225.1 Anaerolineales bacterium
TGGACGCCGAGGACCCGCTCTACATGCTGTACACCTCCGGCACCACCGGCAAGCCTAAGGCAATCCTGCACACCCACGGCGGCTACATGGTTGGCACCTATACCACGCTGAAGATGGTCTTTGACCTCAAGCCCGAGGACCGCTGGTGGTGCGCCGCCGACCCCGGCTGGGTGACCGGCCACTCCTATATTGTGTATGGACCGCTGCTGAATGGCGCCACCAGCATCATGTATGAAGGCGGCCCCACCTTCCCGGCGGCCGACCGCTGGTGGCGGCTCGTGGAAAAATACCGCGTGACCGTGTTCTACACCGCCCCCACCGCCATCCGCGGGCTGATGGCCAAGGGCGAAAGCTGGCCGGCCAAACATGACCTTTCCAGTTTGCGGCTGCTGGGCTCCGTGGGCGAACCCATCAACCCGGAAGCCTGGAAGTGGTACTACCACAATATCGGCCACGACCACTGTCCGGTGATGGATACCTGGTGGCAGACCGAGACCGGCATGTTTATGATCACCCCCACCCCCGTGGTGCCGCTCAAGCCGGGATCGGGCACGCGCCCGTTCTTTGGGCAGATCGCCGAAATCCTGGACGATGACGGCCGGCCGGTGCCGGATGGCGAAGAAGGCTATCTGGTGCTGCTGCGGCCGTGGCCGGCCATGCTGCGGACGGTGTATAAGGACCCCGACCGGTATGTGCGCCAGTATTGGAGCAAATATCCGGGCAAGTATATGACCGGCGACTCGGCCAAGCGCGACGCCGACGGCTACTATTGGATCATTGGCCGGGTGGACGACGTGATCAAGGTCTCGGGTTACCGTCTGGGCACCGCCGAGATCGAGAGCGCCCTGGTGAGCCATCCGGCGGTGGCGGAGGCGGCGGCTATCGGCCTGCCGCACGAGCTGAAGGGTACCGCCATTCACGCCTTCTGCATCTTGCGCCAGGGCTATACGCCCTCCGACAAGCTGGCCGCCGAGCTGCGCGACCACGTGGGCAAACACATGGGGCCCATCGCCAAGCCGGAAGAAATCACCTTTGTCGAAAAGCTGCCCAAGACGCGCTCCGGCAAGATCATGCGCCGCGTGCTCAAAGCCCGCGCGCAGGGGCTGCCGGAGGGGGATATCAGTACGTTGGAAGAGTAGGAGGCCAGGACGGACAGCGACGCGATACGACCAGGACGGGATGGGACACGCCTGAATTGCCCCAACTGCAGCGCGCCGATTGCGGCCGATGCGGTGATCTGTCAGGCGTGCGGGGCTGACATTGCCCTGATGACCCTGGCGCTGGAGTCGGGGCTGCTCGAGTCCGCCCTGAACAACCTCGAGACGACACGGCCAATCAGCCCGGAGCAGTTGGCGCCGCGCCTGGGCGATTACCTGGTGCAGCACGGTTACGTCTCCAGTGACCAGTTGCGCACGGCCCTGGCCGAGCAGGCCCGCGCCCCGCATGGGGAGGTGCGGCGCCTGATCGGCCAGACCCTGATCGACCTGGGCTTTCTCACGCCGCGTGATTTGGACGAGGCCATTGCCCGCCAATTGCTGGAGCTGCAAAACGCGCTGGTGGACGCCAACCGCAGCCTGGAGCGCCGCGTGGCCGAGCGCACCGCCGAGCTGGAAGCGGCGCTGGCCCGCCTGACCGAGTTCAACCAGCTCAAAGCCAACTTCGTGGCGAATATCAGTCACGAGCTGCGCACGCCATTGACGCACATCAAGGGCTACAATGATCTGCTGATGACCGGCACCCTCGGCAGCCTGTCCGGCGACCAGCAGGATGCGGTGCGGGTCACGGCCGGCGCCATCGCGCGGCTGGAAACGCTGATCAACGACCTGATCTCATACGCGGCAGCCGCTCGCGGCGAATTGACCGTGAACCTGCGGCCGGTGGCGCTGGGCACGGTGGCCAGCCAGGTGCTCGAGCGCTCGCGGCCCAAATCCACCCGGCAGCGGGTGACTTTGGAAACGGATATTCCGCTCGATCTGCCGCTGATCAGCGCCGACGAAGAAAAAATCTACTGGCTGCTGCTGCAGTTGGTCGACAACGGCGTCAAGTTCACGCCCTCCGGTGGGCGCGTGGTCATCACCGCCGACGCCGACGCATACCGCGTCAACATCCACGTGCGCGACTCGGGCATTGGAATTCCGCGGGACCGGCTGGAAGATATCTTCGAACCGTTCCGGCAGTTGGATGGGTCTTCCACCCGGCGCGCCGGCGGAACCGGGCTGGGGCTGGCGTTGGTGCGCCGCATCGTGGACGCCCACGGCGCCACCATCGAGGTTAAAAGCCAGGTGGGGCGCGGCAGCCAGTTTTCGATGGGGTTCGCGCGCTTCGCCGCCCAATGAACAAGCAGTGTTTGCCTTATTCCCCTGGCCGCCACATAATCACCTGCCAGGTTCGCGCGCGCCTGACATAATGGGAGCCGGTTATGACCATTCGTATTGATGCCAAGGGCAAAACCTACACCGATATTGTCCACAAGGATGAGGTGGCAACGCTGATCCAGACCACCGCCAACCTGATCCATGGACACATCTATCTGCGGTCCGGGCTGCGGCTCAAAGATGAGCTGAACGGCACCTCCGAGCAATTCATCGCCGTCACCGAGGCCGAGGTGTACAACGCCAACGGCCAGGTGCTCGTTCGCTCGAATTTTCTAACGCTCAACAAGAACCATATTGTCTGGGTGCGCCCGGACGAGGAACAGGACGAACCGCCCGCGGCGGAGGCAAACCACGCTTGAACAACCCGGCCGGCCCGGGCCGGCTGGCGGCCCTGGCCCAGAATCTGGCCGTGCCCGAGGCCGCCGCCACGCCCAGCGGCCCCAACGCCGCGTCCGGCGCCGGCGGGCTGACAAATGAGGCGCTCGGCCGCCTGAAGCAATGGCTGATTGCCCGCGTTTCAGCCTCGTTCGACAACCCGGCCGCGATCAAGAACAATGACAGCACCCGGCATGAGGTGGAAGCGCGCCTGACCGAAGCGATCGCCGGCGCGCGCCTGTCCCTGTCCGAAAGTCTCAAAGCCGATCTGCTGCACGACATTCTCGACGAATTCTTCGGCTTCGGGCCGATCCAGCCGTTGTTGGATGACGTCTCGGTGACCGAGGTGATGGTGAACGGCCCGCAGCGGGTTTACGTGGAACGCGGCGGCAAGCTGACCCTGACCACGGTGCGTTTCGACGACAACGAGCACGTGCGGCGCATCATCGATCGCATCATCCTGCCCTTGGGCCGCCGCATCGACCCGGATTCGCCGCTGGTGGATGCGCGCTTGCCCGATGGCTCGCGCGTCAACGCCGTCATCCCGCCGGTGGCCATCGACGGCCCATCCATCACCATCCGCAAGTTCAGCAAGCACCGGCTGACGGTGGAGGACCTGATCCAATATGGCTCGCTCACGCCGCAGATCGGCGAGTTCCTCAAAGCCTGCGTGGTCTCGCGCCTGAACGTCGTCGTGTCCGGCGGCACCGGCTCGGGGAAAACCACCCTGCTGAACGTGCTGTCGGGCTTCATCCCCCTCACCGAGCGCATTGTCACCATTGAGGATGCCGCCGAGCTGCAGCTGCACCAGGACCACGTGGTGCGGCTGGAAACCAAGAAAGCGAACCTGGATGGCAAGGGCGAAGTGACCATCCGCGATCTGGTGCGCAATGCGCTGCGCATGCGGCCGGAGCGCATTATTGTGGGCGAGTGCCGCGGCGGCGAGGCGCTGGACATGCTCCAGGCTATGAACACCGGCCACGACGGCTCGCTGACGACCCTGCACGCCAACTCCCCGCGTGACTCGATCTCGCGCATGGAAACCATGTGCCTGATGGCCGGGCTGGAATTCCCGCTCAAGGTGGTGCGTGAGCAGATCGCCTCGGCCGTGGAGTTAATCGTGCAGGTCAGCCGGCTGCGCGACGGCTCGCGCCGGGTGACTCAGGTGACCGAAGTCACCGGCATGGAAGGCGACACCGTGGTCATGCAGGACATTTTCAAGTTCACCGAGGAAGGCGTGGACGCCGACGGCAAGGTGGTGGGCCAGATGCGCCCCACCGGCCTGCGGCCGATCTTTACCCCCAAGCTCGATGCGGCCGGCTTCCGCCTGCCGGCCGAAATCTTCTCGACCAATCTGCAAGTGCGCGAGCCGCGCCGCCGCTAGCCGCCCGCCCCGGCCGGCCTGGCTGGCGCCACCGCGGGCCAGCGCTGGGCCACCTCGGCCAGGCGTTTCGTGTCCGTCACGTAGTTTTCATAGTAGCCGCAGGTGACGCACAAAAACGTTTCAACATCCACCCCGGTGTACACGCCGCCAAACCCAATATATTCGCGGCGGCCAGCGGGCGCAAGGCCGTTGACCAGCGTGTGCACCGTGTTCGAGCCACATTTGTCGCATTGACCATTTTTCATGTCTTGTCCTTGTGGTAAAGCATACACCGCCTTGGCCTGATGCTATAATCCGAAATTGACGTGGAGCGAAACGCCAGCCGCCGCCAGCCGTGGATGAATTTGCGCACTCGCTTGCGGCTGCTCATGGTCGTCCTGCTGCTGCCGGGCATCGCTTTCGCGCTCACCGCCTCCTGGCTAGAACGCCAACGGGTCAGGTCAGATGCTCAGGCGCAACTGCTCAGCCTGGCTCGGCTGGCCGCCGGCCAGGAACAACAATTCATTCAAGACATCCAAATCAGGTTGGCATTGGTGGCCGCGCTCGATTCCGTTCGCGCCGCAGTCAACGGGAGCGCGCCGCAGGCGTGTGACACCCAGCTCCAAACGCTGGCCGCCGGATCTGCGGCCGGGCTCAACCTCGCCGTCTGGGACCTGACCGGTCACCTGGTGTGTGATAGCGATGCGGAGGTGCAGCCCGCCGCGGGCGAGCAAGCAACCTGGTTCCGCCAAGCGGTGGACAGCCAGGCCTTCGCCGTCGGCGACTTCGAGCTAAATGGGTCGCCGGGTGTCTCGACGATCACGTTTGGTTATCCCCTGACCGGAACCCGTCAGGCTTTGGTAGGCGTCCTGTCGTCTCGCCTGGAATTGGGGCAGTTGATATCATCCAACGCCTCAGCCCAGTGGCCGGCCGATTCGGTCGTGACGATCTTCGATTCAAACGGCCTGGTGCTGGCCCGCAGCGCCGAGGCCGCCAATTGGGTCGGCAAATCCTTGCAGCAAGCAGACCGCCTGGCCGCGGCGCTTGCCACGGGCACGAACATGCTAGAGCGGACGGATGTGGATGGCGTGGTCCGGCTCACCGCGATCGTGCCCATCACTGGCCCAGGCGGCCGGCAGGTTTATTTGAGCATCGGGCGGCCGGCCGCGACCGCGGATGGCGCGGTGGACAACGCCCTTTTCGCTGGGCTCGCGCTGACCGCTGTCTTGACCCTGGTGGCGGTGTGGCTGGCCGCCTGGTGGAGTCGTCAGACGCTTGAGCGGCCCTTGCAGGATTTGCTGGCCGTGAGCGACAAAATCGCGCAGGGCGACCTGGCAGCCCGAGCTCGCGCAGAAACTGGCGGCAGTGAGGTGGACCAGCTGGCCCAGGCCGTCAACCAGATCGCCGAAAATCTTGAGCAGAGCGAGCGCCGGCGCCGGCAGGGGGCCGAACAGCGGCTGGCGCTGGACGACGAGTTGCGGTGCAGCCAGGCGCGCGCCACGCAGCTGGAAACGGTGGCCGCCGGCTTATCGCGAACATCAACCATCGCCGAGGTCCTGGAGGTCATCCTGCGCCAGGGCGCCAGCGCGCTGGGCGCTGCCTCGTCCACCTTGCTGCTGCTGACCGACAATGACCGTTGGCTAAAGCGCAGCGCCCATGCCGGCCAGCCCGACTTCATCGACCTGCTGCTTCCACGCTTTCCTGTATCTTCACCTCTGCCCGCCGGAGACGTGGTGCGCACTGGCGAGCCCATCTGGATCCAATCGGCCGCGGCCTATCGCGCGCGTTATCCGCAGCTCATCGAAGTCATCAATTCGACGGACTACGAGGCGGCGGTCGCCCTGCCGCTGCGGGTTGCTGGCCGCATGATCGGTGTGCTGATGCTGAGTTTCCCGGGTGAGTTGAGCGTCACCGCCGACACCGCCACCTATCTGGCCGGCCTGGCCAGCCTGTGCGTGCTGGGTCTGGAGCGGGTAGGGCTAAAAGATCTGATGCTATAATCCGCGCCCAGGAGAACATCCATGAGCCAAGCAGACACAGCCCAGAGCGTGCGGTCGAAAATTATCGGCGTGCTGATCAAGGACGCCCGGCAGGTGCGCGGCCTGGACCAGGCGGCCTGCGCCGCCGCGGCGGGCTGCCCGGCCGAGGTACTGGCCTCGATCGAGGACGGTCAGGTCAGCCCCTCCCTGCCCGAGTTGGAGATGCTGGCCTACGCCCTGGATGTGCCGCTGAGCTACTTTTGGGGCGACAAAATCCTGTCGGAACAGCACCCGCCGGAGCGCGCCGCCATCCCCGCCGCCGATGTGGCCGCTATTCGCCAGCGGATCGTGGGCGCCCTGCTGCGCCAGACGCGCCTGAGCGCCCGGCTGGAGGCCGCGGACCTGGCCGACAATGTGGGCCTCACGCCCGCTCGCCTGGCCGCCTATGAGCTGGGCCAGAGCCCCATCCCGCTGCCCGAGCTGGAGGCCATGGCCGGCAGGCTGGGCGTGCCCATCGAGCATTTTTTGGAAGATGAAGGCCCGGTGGGCGAGTGGCACAGCACCCAGCGCGCCTTTGAGCGCTTCATCCAACTGCCGCCCGAGTTGCGCGAGTTCGTCAGCCGGCCGATAAATGAGAGCTATCTGCGTCTGGCCCAGCGCCTGAGCCGCCTGCCGGCCGGCGAGCTGCGCGGCATTGCCGCCAGCCTGCTCGAAATCACCTATTGAACGGCCACTGACATGCCAACCGCCGTGGAACTCAAGGAACAAGGGCTGGCCTTTTATCGCCAGGAGCAGTTTGCCGACGCGGCGGAGCGCTTCGCCCAATCCGCCGAGGCGTATGCCGCCCAGGCTGACCCGTTGGCCGCGGCCGAGGCGCGCAATAACCTGGCCGTGGTGCGGCTGGCCCAACAGGATTGGGAGGCCGCGCTGGCAGCCCTGGAAGGCACACCGCAGGTGTTCGCCGCCGCCGGCGACCGGCTGCGCCAGGCGCAGGCCATCGCCAATCTGGCCAATGCGCACGAAGGCGCCGGTCACCTGGACCCGGCCGCCGGCAACTATGAGCGCGCGATTGAGCTGTTCACCGAGCTGGGCGAGACGGATACGCGCGCCGCGTGCTGGAAGGCCCTCAGCGGCGTTCAGATCAAGCAGGACAAGAAACTGCAGGCCATGGCCTCCATGCAGGCCGGGCTAAAGCTGGCCCCCAAACTTTCCGCGCGCGAGAAGACCCTGAAGGGTTTGCTGGACCAAGCCTTCAAATTGATGGGCCAATAGATGTGAGGCGTCTGCTGGTCGCTTTTCTGGCGCTCGGGCTCGCGGCCTG